>CAZNNL010000018.1:0-38435 GCA_964574395.1 uncultured Oscillospiraceae bacterium
GCTGCAGGAGCAGCTTCTTCAACAGCAGGAGCAGTTTCTTCAGCTACAGCTGTAGCTTCTTCAACGGCGGGAGCGCCAACAGCGACTTCAGCAGCAGTGTTAGCACCAGCAGCTTCCATCTTTTTAGCAACTTCGTTTAAGTAAATTGCTAATGCAGCAATAGGTGAAACAAGTCCGCCTACCACTTGAGCATACAAAACCTCCACAGGTGGAATTGAAGCCAGAGCTGTTAATTCTGAAAGAGCAGCTACACGACCCTCAGTCGCACCACCCTTAATGTTTAACTTCTCAAACTTATCAGCAAATTCCTTCATCACTTTAGCTGGAGCAATTACATCTTCCGAGCTATAAGCAATAGCGGTAGGACCTTTAAAGATCTCATCCAATTCACTCAAGTCCACTTCTTTGGCGGCTCTGCTGATCAGTGTGTTTTTTACTACTTTATAGTTTACGTTTGCTTTTCTGAGCGCATTACGCAATTCAGTATCTTGGCTGACCGTTAAACCACGGGCATCCGCGACCACCAATGTTTTAGCGTTTTTTAGTTCTTCTACCAAACCACTAACAATAGTTTTTTTGTTTTCCAAAACTTTTACACTGGGCATACAGTACCTCCTATACAAAAAATTCCTCATGTCCGAAGACGTGAGGAATGTAAAAACAACGTAAATACGTATCTCTTTATCATCACCTCGGCAGGACGTTTTACTGATTATGCTTAGAGCACCTGCTGTCTTAGGTCACCTGAAGAATAATACTGGCAAAACCACATCCTGTCAAGCATAAAATCGACGAATACCTGTCTATCTTAAATTGTATTGATAAATGGACAAAAATGACGGTACATCAAGCCAAGTCTATCCACTCACTAACCCGTGTTTGATGCGCCGGAATATCTTTCGGCTGATCTAGTGCACAAGAATAGTCAAAAGTACTGCCCCAAACAAAATGCCCAAAATGAAGGTCAATTAAGCGCTCTAATTGTAGCCTTTTTCTCGCTTCTTGACAAAATACTACTCGCCCATATAATAAAAGAACATTCGTTCTTGTTTGGAGGTTTTATGCAGTGGAACGCGTTATTTTACATGTTGATATGAATGCGTTTTATGCTTCGGTAGAATGCTTACACCGCCCTGCCATTCGTGACTTACCCGTGGCTGTCGGGGGCGATGAAGCACAACGCAACGGAATTATTTTAGCTAAAAACCAAAAGGCCAAACGCGCCGGTGTTATTACTGGAGAAGCCCTGTGGGAAGCGCGAACAAAGTGTCCTGAACTTTGTGTTGTTCCCCCAAATTACCCTCTCTATGTTCGTTATTCACGTATGGCTAGACAAATTTATAACAGCTATACCCAGCAAGTGGAGCCCTTTGGCCTTGACGAAGCGTGGCTAGATGTCACGGGAAAAGACGGTCTTGCAGTGGCTGAAGAAATCCGTCTACGTATCAAAGATGAACTCGGGGTTACGGTTTCAATCGGCATCGCTTGGTGTAAGGTTTTTGCCAAACTGGGTAGTGACATGAAAAAGCCCGATGCCTGTACTTTAATAAGTAAAGAAAATTATAAAACTCTGGTTTGGCCTTTGCCGGTGGAGGATTTGCTATATATCGGACGAGCCACAAGTCGTAAATTGCGCGCCTTGGGCATACGTACAATCGGCGAATTGGCTATCCTGCCAGAAACCTATCTACGCAAGCGTTTTGGGAAAATAGGTAGCCTTCTACATCATTTTTCTAACGGGAGCGAAGACGGAGCCGTCAAAGAAATGATTTATAAAGACAGCATAAAATCGGTAGGTAACAGCGTCACTACACCCCGCGACCTCTGCAATGAACAAGACGTCAAGATTGTTTTCTACGCACTCTGCGAAAGTGTGGCTGCACGTCTGCGCGAAGAAGCTTTAGCCGCCATGGGTATCGGCATTGTAGTGCGCGGCAACACGCTGGTCTACGAGCAATACCAATGTATGTTAGAGCGCGCTAGCAACTTGACCGAAGAATTAGTTGCAGCCGTTCTGGGACTTTTTCAGAATAATTTTACTTGGCCCTCACCTATTCGTAGCTTAGGCGTAAGGGCTTTCGCTTTACAGCCTGAATGTCCGGAACAAATGGCTTTTTTTAGAGATGAGGAACTCCGTCATAAGACAATGTATCTAGATCGTGCCATTGACAGCATGCGAGAACGCTACGGCTACAGCTCTCTACGGCGCGGGCTGATGTTGTGCGACCCTCTGGGGCGCATCGATGCTAAAGGCAGCCACACCATCGCACCCATCAGCTATTTCAAAAATGGCGAGACGGTTGGCTGAAAAGTTAGGGAGAATGGAGGTGCTTACGCATTGAGGGAGGTTCTGGAGCCCCGATTTTGGGCAAGTTTACAAGCAAAGTTGGTGGATGGGCTTCCAAAACCTCCCCCGCTTGAAAAGTTGGCCATTTAAGCCCGGTTTTGGGCAAGTTTACAAGCAAAACTGGTGGACAGGCTTCCAAAACCTCCCCCGCTTGAAAAATTGGCCATTTAATAATCCCGAAATGCCGCCGACAGAAAAACAGTAGTTTAAACGCTTTTTCAGCAAACACCGTGAACAAGGAGACTTAGATGCAAGAACATATTAGACGAGAATACATCCATGAAGGTAAGCGTTACGTTGAAGTGACTGCACACTTCAGTACAGTCGGAGAAATTCGTCCACTCAGTTTGACTTTTGAGAATAAACGTTGGGAAATTGATCATATTTATAGGATTAAACAAAGCGCTAGCCAAAAAGCCGGGGGTTTCGGGATTTGCTATGACTGTCGCATTGGAGATAAACGCTGTCGCCTTTTTCTAGAAGAGACACGTTGGTTTTTAGAGTTATAAAAGTATTTCGCTCATGACAAAATTTATTTTTAACACCGTCAAGCGTGTGGTACAGAATAACTAGCGCTTACTGCAAACATAAAAAATCCCTCCAACACTGATAGTGCAGGAGGGAAATTGTATTAGGCTTCTAGTAAAGCTTTAGCTTACTCGATGATGGTTGAAACGGTACCAGAACCAACGGTCTTGCCGCCTTCACGGATAGCGAATTTCAAACCTTGCTCAAGAGCAACAGGGGTGATCAGCTTAACTGTGATGGTAACGTGGTCACCAGGCATGCACATTTCAACGCCTTCAGGTAATTCTGCAACACCAGTAACGTCTGTTGTGCGGAAGAAGAACTGAGGACGATAGCCATTAAAGAAAGGCTTATGACGGCCACCTTCGGCTTGGGTCAAAACATAAACTTGACCAGTAAAATGTGTGTGTGGTTTTACGGAACCAGGCTTGCAGATCAATTGACCGCGCTCGATTTCGGTACGGGTAATACCACGGAGCAAAGCACCAATGTTGTCACCAGCTTGTGCTTGATCCAGCAATTTGTGGAACATTTCAACACCTGTGATAACAGAGCTCTTTTTCTCTTCAGCTAGTCCAACGATGTCAACTGGGTCGCCGACTTTGACGATACCACGCTCAACACGGCCGGTAGCAACAGTACCACGACCAGAAATCGTGAATACGTCTTCAACAGGCATTGCAAAGGGTTGGTCGACAGGACGTGCAGGTGTAGGAATCCAGGAGTCAACAGCATCCATCAATTCGAGGATAGGTGCATAGACAGCGTCGTTAACATCTGTTGATGTGCTTTCCAATACTTCTAGAGCAGAACCTTGGATGAAAGGTGTATCATCGCCGGGGAACTCATAAGCATTCAAGAGGTCACGGACTTCCATTTCGGTAAGTTCAACGAGCTCAGGATCTGCAATGTCGCATTTGTTCAAGAACACAACGATTGAGGGAACGCCAACCTGACGAGCGAGCAAGATGTGCTCACGGGTCTGAGGCATAGGACCGTCAGCAGCGGATACAACCAAGATTGCACCGTCCATCTGCGCAGCACCAGTAATCATGTTTTTGATATAGTCCGCGTGTCCTGGGCAGTCAACGTGAGCGTAGTGACGTGCGTCAGTTTCGTACTCAACGTGTGATGTGTTAATTGTGATACCACGTGCTCTCTCTTCGGGAGCTTTGTCGATGTGAGCATAATCAGTGAATTCAGATCCACCTTTCATTGCTAACACTTTTGTAATAGCGGCAGTTAAAGATGTTTTACCGTGGTCAACGTGGCCAATTGTACCGATATTGACATGTGGTTTATTTCTTTCAAATTTCGCTTTTGCCATTTTGAAGAATCCTCCTTATTGTCAGCCCCTTGCTGACACTTTTTTCGTTAATTGGCTAACGCCTTCAATCCATTTTACACGATGTTGACGAATTTTCAACCTTTTGATTATGTCGTCTCGTGAAAGGACAATAGCGTGCCTGGCTTACTTTTTCAATATGTCTTCCATTAAGCTTTTTGGCACTTCTTCGAAGTGACTTATCTGCATTACGAAAGTACCGCGGCCTTGTGTTCTGGAACGCAGAGCTGTGGCATAACCAAACATTTGTGACAGTGGAACTTTAGCAGAAATCTGTTGTGCACCGGATACTGCTTCCATACCCTCGATGCGGCCACGACGTGAGCTAATGTCACCCATGACATCACCCATGTAGTCTTCAGGAACAGTGACGTCCACACGCATAACAGGTTCAAGTAGAACGGGATCTGCTTTGCGGCAACCTTCTTTAAAGCCCATTGAACCGGCGATTTTAAAGGCCATTTCTGAAGAGTCAACATCATGGTATGAACCATCAATGAGTCTGATTTTAATATCGACCACAGGATAGCCACCCAAAACACCACTATTCATGGCTTCTTGGATACCTGCGTCAACAGGACCAATGTATTCCTTAGGAACAACGCCGCCGACAATCGCATTTTCAAAGCTATAACCAGCACCGGGTTCTTGAGGTTCGAGTTCCAAGATGACATGACCGTATTGACCACGACCACCGGACTGACGTACAAACTTACCTTCAGCTGTAACTTTCTTACGTATTGTTTCTTTGTAAGCAACCTGGGGAGCACCCACGTTAGCTTCCACTTTAAACTCACGCAACATACGATCAACGATGATATCCAGATGTAGTTCGCCCATACCAGAAATAATGGTTTGGCCAGTATCTGTATCTGTGTGCGTACGGAATGTTGGGTCTTCTTCTGCTAGCTTCTGCAAGGCAATCATCATCTTGTCTTGAGATGCTTTTGATTTGGGTTCAATCGCAACAGAAATAACTGGTTCTGGGAAGTCCATGGACTCCAGAATAACAGGATGATCTGCATCACAGAGCGTGTCGCCTGTGGTTGTATCTTTGAGCCCAACAGCAGCTGCGATATCTCCGGAATAAACCTCATCGATTTCTTCGCGGTGATTAGCATGCATTTGCAAAATACGACCTATACGTTCGCGTTTCCCTTTAGTTGAGTTTTGCACATAAGAACCTGATGACAAATGCCCTGAGTACACACGGAAGAAGCAAAGCTTTCCAACAAATGGATCAACCATAACCTTAAATGCAAGTGCTGCAAAAGGACCGTTGTCATCTGAAGGACGCTCTTCGTCTTCGTCTGTTACTGGATTGACACCTTTAATAGCTGGGACATCCAAGGGCGATGGCATGTAGTCAATGACTGCATCAAGCATCATTTGGACACCTTTGTTCTTGTAAGAAGAACCGCAAATAACAGGTGTAATGTCACAACGAATGGTTGCGTTACGGAGGGCTTTCTTGAGCTCTGGGACGGTGATTTCTTCACCTTCCAAGAATTTCATGGTTAAGTCTTCATCGCTTTCAGCAATTCTTTCAACCATTTTTTCGTGCCACTCTTCTGCAAGTGCAAGGTACTCTTCAGGAATATCACTTTCATCAAAGACATTACCTAAGTCATCTTGATAGATTTCAGCCTTCATGGTGACTAAGTCGATGATGCCGCTGAAAGTGTTCTCTTTGCCAATAGGAATTTGAATAGGCACAGGGTTGGCTTTCAGACGATCTGCAATGGTTCCGACAGTACGGAAGAAATCTGCACCAGTAATGTCCATTTTATTAACATAGGCAATACGAGGTACATGATAGTGATCCGCTTGGCGCCATACGGTTTCTGTTTGTGGTTCAACGCCGCTTTTGGCGTCTAATAACGTTACCGCTCCATCCAGGACGCGTAAAGAACGTTCAACTTCGACAGTGAAGTCCACGTGACCAGGCGTGTCAATGATATTGACACGGTGACCTTTCCACTGGGCTGTTGTCGCAGCAGAAGTAATCGTGATACCACGCTCTTGTTCTAGTGCCATCCAGTCCATGGTAGCAGCACCTTCGTGCGTTTCACCAATTTTATGGATACGTCCGGTGTAGTACAGCACGCGTTCTGTTGTAGTTGTTTTACCGGCATCAATGTGCGCCATGATACCGATGTTTCTAGTATTTTCTAACGAGAATGCTCTAGGCATTAACTAACTCCTTCCGCGCTTGCTTACCATCTGAAGTGGGCAAAGGCTCTGTTAGCATCAGCCATACGGTGCATTTCTTCTTTCTTTCTGAAGGCACCTCCAGCTTCGTTAGCAGCGTCCATAAGCTCACCGGCTAGACGTTCTTTCATGGTGCGTTCGCTTCTCTTTCTTGAGAATTGAACTAACCAGCGCAATGCCAGTGTCTGACGGCGTTCCGGGCGCACTTCAATTGGCACCTGGTAGTTCGCTCCACCGACACGGCGTGCTTTGACTTCTAATAGGGGCATGGTGTTATCCAATGCCTTGTTAAATACTTCCAGAGGATCTTCTGATGTCTTCTCTTTAATAATATCGAAAGCATCGTAACAGATTTTCTGGGCTACTCCCTTTTTGCCATCCAACATGATGTTGTTGACCAATTTGGTCACACGCACATCGTTGTATATTGGATCGGGGAGAATTTCTCTTGTTGGGACATGGCCTCTTCTTGGCACTTGTCTTCCCTCCTCTCATGATCATGCGGGCGTCAGCCCGAAATCACAGGTACTCATCCATTCCGTAAGGAATTCATGTCAGTGTCCCACCATGTCTATTCACAGAGGGTGTACTGATCACAGCGAGTCCAACCTACACGATTAATTTTTTACTTTAGCAGCTTTAGGTCTCTTCGCTCCATATTTAGAACGACTTTGTTGACGGTTAGCTACACCGGCTGCGTCAAGCGTACCTCTCACGATGTGGTAACGCACACCTGGGAGATCCTTCACTCTACCGCCTCTAATTAGAACGACCGAGTGTTCCTGCAAGTTGTGGCCGATTCCTGGGATATAAGCGGTAACTTCCATGCCGGAAGTTAGGCGGACCCTGGCGACCTTGCGCAGTGCTGAATTCGGCTTCTTAGGGGTAACAGTTTTAACAACCGTACACACACCGCGTTTCTGCGGGGAAAGTACTTCTGTTGAACGCTTTGTCAGCGTGTTCATGTTAACCTGTAGAGCCGGTGACTTCGACTTGTAAACCTTCGATTGACGTCCTGCTTTTACTAATTGGTTGAACGTTGGCATCAATACATCTCCTTTCTTAATTTTTCGTCATCATTCGTGCCTCGCGACACAAAAACAGCCCTTATCGGGCGTGACAACTAAGTCTATCAAATATTTTTTTGTTTGTACAGGGGGGCGACTTGTTTTAGGTAACATTTCAACTTGCTTCAAAACTTCCAATAATATTGGCAAAAAAACAACTTGTACGACGATTACTTCAAATTTACCAATAAAATTGACAAATAAACAACTTGTGCGACGATTTTAGCCTTGAAATGCTAGTTTCTAGCGTACAAGCTGTTTTTTTGCCAATTATTTCAGCTTTTTTAACTCGAATTGGCGTACAGGCTACTTTTTTGCCAATTTCAGCTCAGAAATGCACTACTCAGACGGGTCGCTAAACTTAATATATTTATCCAGGCCTTTATAGATGTTTTTTCTCCAGCCTCCAAAGAGATAATAAATCGTCGAGATCGTAAGTCCAGAGATCCAGCCTATAGGGTAGGAAAAGTAAATATAATCTTTTCCGAGTAGGTTGACCAACAAGGTGGCGGCTGGGACGCGGACTAACCAGAGCGAAATGAAGGTGGAGGCCATGGCGACCATCGTTTTGCCAAGACCACGCAAAACACCATTAATAGAAAAAAGTGCGGCTAGTAAGAAGAAGAATGGCAAAACACTATGCAGATAAGTGACCCCCGCATCAACAACTGCAGAATCAGGCGTGAATAAAGACATCATCCAAGGTGATAAAGGATAAATAATTAAACTAATAATGGCCGCGACAGAGACACACAGTATGATGCCAGCTTTAGCTCCGTCAAAAATGCGTTTCGTTTTATGTGCGCCAAAATTTTGGCCCGTAAATGTCGTTATTGCAGTAGCGAAGCTTTGTGACGGCATGAAAACAAAGGTGTCAATTTTGTTGGCGGCATTAAAGCCTGCAGCGAATATCGAACCTTGCGCATTAACAAGGCCAGTAATGACAAAAATACCAACAGAAAACAGTGCCTGTTGAATGCCTGACGGAACACCAAGTTTCATCGCACGCTTGAATATTTCGTGGTCGTACACTAAATTCCTAAAATCTATCTTCATATAGGGATACTTCTTATTAATGTAGGCAATCCCAATCACCCAAGAAATGAACTGGGCGATGATGGTTGCCAAGGCAACACCCAAGACTCCCATCCCCAAGGTAACACCTAACAATATGTCCAGAATAATATTAATCACCGTGGCGATAAACAGGAATATTAATGACGTTATCGAGTCCCCTATACCTTGCAAAAGTCCGGCATTCATGTTGTAACCCATTTGGCCAATCAAGCCTATGAATATGACTTGCATGTACTGCACAGAGAGGTCCAAAGTTCCATCGTTCGGCACGCTCATCAGAACGAGAATTGGCCTGGCAAGCAAAACGCCAATGATACTCACGGGGATAACGCCAATGAGCATACACTTGTACATTGTGCTTACGGTACGAGATAGATCATCGTACTGTTTCGCGCCAGCATACTGCGAAATAATGATCATTGCACCTAAGCCAATTCCAATGAAAAGCGACGTCAGCAGCATGATAAAAGGGAAACCATTTCCCACCGCAGCCAGGGCTTTATGACCTGAAAACTGACCCACAACGATACTGTCAACAGTGTTGTAGAGTTGTTGAAAAACGTTTCCTATTAAAAGAGGCACGGAAAATTTAGCGAGTAACGAATACGGATTGCCCTTTGTCATATCCTCAACAATAAAGTAATCGAGCACTCGCTTAACAACTGATTTTTTGTTAGAAAGATTCGTTTCCACGCCTTCTGACTCAATCAGCTCTGTTTTGTTTTCTTCTGACATATATCATCCTTTTGAAGATGACGCCGACGTGTTAGACACGTATGTGGGTCATACCATCCATATATTTTTGTAAAACCTCAGGGATGCGGACCGACCCGTCTTCCTCTTGGTTCTGCTCCAGAATTGCTGGGAAAATACGTGATGTAGCAAGCCCTGAAGCATTGAGTGTATGTGCAAAGGTTAAACTTCCATCGGCTTTGCGTAGACGAATATTGCCACGTCTAGCCTGATAATCCGCTGCATTTGAAGCGGAACTGACTTCTTTATAATCGTTCATGCTAGGAATCCACACCTCGATGTCATAAGTCTTCGCCATCGATGCACTGCAATCCTCAGCCGCAAGTTTGCTCAATCTAAAATGCAAGCCAAGCCCACTCATAAGTTCACAAGCTTTGCTCACTAATTCTTGAAAGGATTCTTCCGAATTATCGGGATGTGCATACTGGAACATTTCGATTTTATTGAACTGATGCCCGCGTATCATGCCGCGTTCTTCTGCTCGGTAGCTCCCTGCTTCTTTGCGATAACAAGGTGTGTATGCGAAATACTTTAAGGGCAAGGAGGCTTCATCTAAAATTTCGTCACGATGCAAGTTAACTAAAGCTGTCTCTGCTGTTGGCAAAACGAATTGAGCAATCGCCTCTTCCGAATCTTTCTGGAACCAAAATAAATCGTCACGGAACTTAGGTAACTGACCTGCAGTAAGTCCACAGGCTTCATTAAGGATATGTGGCAAAAGAGTCATCTGATAGCCATCTCGCAAATGAACTTCTGTAAAATAGTTGAGCATCGCCCACTCTAATCTTGCGCCAAGGTTCTTGTAAACCCAGAAACCATTGCCAGACAATTTGACGCCACGTGCATAATCTATGAGGCCCAATCTTTCTGCTAAGTCAACGTGATGCTGCGCAGCGAAAGAAAACTCAGGCTTTTGACCGAAAACTTCAACTACTTCATTCTTTTCTTTGCCCCCAGCAACCACGTCATCGGCGGGAAGATTGGGTAGACCTAGAAGAAAATCGTTGATTTCGTTTTCCATATCTGCGAGCTCGAGATCTAAGGCTTTAATTTCATCTGCTAGAATTTTCATGGATGCCAAAGTTTCGCTAACATCTTCGCCAGCCTTTTTCATTTGAGGAATTAAGGCAGATGTGCGATTGCGTTCAGCCTTTTTAGACTCTACCTTAGCAATGTATTCGCGACGCGTTTTGTCTTTTGCCAAAAAATCGTCCAGACTAATGTCAAAGCCCTTTATTTTAAGCTTTTCTTCTACATATTTCGGGTTACTGCGCATCAATTGAATATCTAACATAGCTGCCTCCACTGGCTAAAATAATTCTCGAAAAATTCGGCTTTTGAGTAGTTTAAACGCCGGGCTTATTGTAAACATTTGTCTACTTGAAAGCAAATCACAAGCGTTCAACGCCTTCTTTGCTAACACGTGCTGAAATAAGTGCTTCGCTTTCAAATGCTTCCTGTGTATAAGTCAATGCAGCAAGGAACATTTCGGCTGCGTTATCAAATAGGGTTTCGTCGTCCGCATAGAATTCCGCCAAGACATCGCCTTCACTTACTTTTTCGCCTGTTTTTTTAAACAAGCGTATGCCTGCCGAATAATCTATCGTATCTTCAAGTGTGGCGCGACCGGCCCCAAGTATCGATGAAGCGATACCAATGCTTTCCGTATCCATATGACTGATGTAGCCGTTTGTTTTTGCCAATAGTTGGTAGGAATACTTAGCTTGCTTGAATAGCGAATAATCGTCCACCACGCGTGCATCACCACCTTGCCCTGCAATCATTCTACGCAAAGCATCCAGTGCGCTGCCACTTTCAAGCGCTTGCATGGCTTGTGACCAGCACGCATCTAAAGTCCCTTTTCCAGCCAAGTGTAGCATGTCCGCTGTTAATTTTAGGCTAATTTCTGTTAAATCTTCAGGGCCTTTACCTTTTAAAGTCTCTATCGCTTCAATCACCTCTAGGCTATTACCTATGGCAAAACCCAAAGGTCTATCCATGTCCGTAATCAGGGCTGAAGTCTTTCTGCCGTTTTGCTCACCGATGGCGACCATTTTCTCTGCCAAGCGTATTGAGTCCTCTATTGTTTTCATGAAGGCACCACTGCCTGTTTTTACATCCAACACAATACAGCTGCTGCCAGAAGCAAGCTTCTTGCTCATGATTGAAGCCGCAATGAGAGGAATTGAATCCACCGTTGCAGTAACGTCACGTAAGGCATAGAGTTTTTTATCTGCCGGAGCTAAGTGACCACTTTGTCCAACAACCGCTAGACCGTTTTTATTCACTTCTTCAAAGAATTCTTCTTGAGACAAAGCTATGCGGAAACCAGGTATTGCCTCTAGCTTATCCACGGTGCCCCCGGTATGGCCCAAACCGCGCCCTGACATTTTCGCAACTTTTACTCCACAGGCTGCCGCTAATGGCGCAATAATCAGTGTCGTTTTATCCCCAACGCCTCCGGTGGAATGCTTATCAACCGTAACGCCATCGATGGCAGAGAGGTCAATCATATCCCCCGACTTAGCGACTGCCATCGTGAGCGCCGCAGTTTCCGTATCAGACATGCCTTTAAAATAAATGGCCATCAATAAAGCAGAAACCTGATAGTCAGGAATCTCATTTGCCACATAGCCCTCAATCCACCAATTAATCTCCCCTTCGCTCAAGGCTTCACCATGTTTTTTCTTCGTAATCAAATCAAACATTCGCATAAGTTTACCTCCTCATGGGTCTTCTTAGTGTTTGGCAAAATAATCGCTGTTCGTGTTCAATCCAATAAAATTCTGCTGCCGCATATACTCATAGGCTAGCACGGCTACAGAATTACTGAGGTTCAAGGAGCGATACTGTTCACGCATGGGAATGCGGACACAGCGCTCAGGATGTACTTTTAGCAAAGATTCCGGCAAGCCTTTTGTCTCTTTGCCAAATACCAAAAGACTATCATCCGGATACAAAATATCACTGTACACTTGATCCGCTTTGGTTGTGGCATAAAAGATGCCCCCGTGATAGCTGCGAAGCAAGTCTTCTACATTATCCCATAGCTGGATATCAAGGTCATACCAGTAATCAAGCCCGGCCCGCTTGACGTGTTTGTCATCCAGACTAAAGCCTAAATTGCCACAGAGATGCAACTTGGCTCCGAGTGCCACACATGTACGTGCGATGTTCCCTGTATTGGCAGGTATTTCAGGTTCAACTAAGCAAATCTCTAGAGGCACAGCTCCTCCTCGGCGATTGCCTCAAGTTTTTTCAAGCGATGGTGCATCCCAGACTTTCCTATGGTTTTGGACTGCATCGCTCCCAATTCTGCAATAGATAAGCCAGGGTTATTGAGCCTTGTTTCTGCGGTCTCACGTAAGGCTTCTGGCAAAAACTCAAAGCCTTTCTCGCGCTTTAGTCGCTCAAGCAAATCCATTTGCCTAGCTGACGAATCGGCAATGCGCCTAGCATTTGCATTATCACAATTAACAACGCGATTAACCGTGTTATTGACCTCTTTATCAACGCGACCTGCTTCAAACTGTAAAACACTTGCAGATGCTCCTGCTAGTGCCAAAATAGACGCAATAAAATCGGCATCCTTGATATAAACTACATTGTAGCCGTATCGTTTGAGGATACCTCCTTTAAGTTCAAAAGATTTTAATAATGCAAGAGTAAACTCGGCCAAACTGATGCGATGTATCGAGAACTCTAAATGGTAGGCTTTGCTAGGCTCTGCGAGTGAACCACAAGATAAATACAATGCGCGTAGAATAGCTCTTCTCTCTTCGTATGTATAAGTTTCCACTTCATGCCCGATGCGTCCACGCGAAAAGTCAAAAGCATAATCATCTGACAACCACGCGCGTAAAGTCTGAATGTCGGTTTCGTTTTTTATTTCAATACTACTTATACCTTTGCCAACAATCAGCTCAGCTTCAATCTCAAATTCATGTAATATTGTATCTTTCAAAAATTGAACGAATGGGCGGTAAGCTAAGCTATAGCGAATATTTTGATTGTTAAACTTAGCTGTCGTCATTAAGGCAAAAGCAAGCAGAATACGCGCCTCATACGTTTGAAGTTCGAGGGCTAATAGTTCGTCTTTGAGTTTCTGAGAAAAACTTTTTTTCTTGATTTTTACTTCTTTCAACGCAGCTCCTCACGATTGAAAACTTTCGTCTTAGCATCAAGCAGCTTCTTCTCTTGTACTTCTAGAGCAAGCTGGATAAGTGTCTGTGCTAGAATTTGCGTGTCATGACGAATCTTGCCATCTCTGATAGCAACCAAAGGCCTTGTTAACAGCTGAATGTTGTAGGTACTAAGTTCATCTACGCTACTGCCCACAGGCGTAGACAAAGTCTTCGCATATTCTTCTTGTAGCTTCGGCGTAATTGGCGAAGAGTTGGCGATACAATAATCTAGCCAATGGTTATCATCTAAGGAATTACTGTGCTTTAAAATAGCTTTGACATGGTCTGTACAATCAAAGCCTAAGGTCTCTGCCGGTTGGGTCATGATATTACAGACATAAACACATGCTGCTTCGGTTGTTGCTAACGCATCCACCACTTCAGGAAACAACAGATTCGGGACAATTGAAGTATAAAGACTGCCGGGGCCGAGCACCACCAAATCGGCATTAAGAATCGCTTCAACCGTCTCCATTAAGGGCTCAGCATCTTTGGGCTCCATCAAAATACGATCAATTGGATTATCAACATCAGGCTTACGTTCGCCAATTTTTGATTCACCCACGATTTCTTGTCCATCCGCTAAACGAGCGATGATATTTAAGTCAATGAGGGATACTGGCAAAACGCGCCCTACCACCGCTAAAACATGGCTAAAATTGCGAATCGCATCATAGAAATTTCCCGAGACATTCGTCAGCGCAGTTAAAAACAGATTGCCAAAATTTTGACCGGACAAGCTTCCGTCAGTAAAGCGATAGTTCATGAGGTTTTCCATGACTAACTCAGTATCGGCCAAGGCCAAAAGACAGTTTCGAATATCACCTGGTGGCAAAATTCCATAATCTTTGCGGAGTAAGCCGGATGAACCACCGTCATCCGCGACGGTTACGATTGCCGTCAAGCGTTCTGTATAGCGTTTTAAACCACGCAGCATGGTAGAAAGACCAGTACCGCCGCCAATAACGACAATTTCCGGACCCTCATCAGGTGCATTTAGCAACTGTCTCATTTCTTTTTGATAACTTTTCATACTTACCTCTAAAACAAGCAATGTAAGACATAGTAGAACAAGGCTTAGTGAAAAATATTCTTTCCATATTCATCCAGAACACGGATTTCTGGTTCTAGCTCAACGCCAAATTGATTTAGCACCTCGTTACGGACGAAAGCGACCAAAGCTTCTATGTCTGCAGCCTTTGCATGATCGACATTTACTATAAAACCCGCGTGTTTAGTTGATACTTCGGCTCCGCCAATGCGTTTACCCTTCAGACCAGCGTCCATAATCAATTTACCGGCAAAATAACCTTCCGGTCTTTTAAACACAGATCCTGCACTAGGTAATTCCAATGGCTGCGTGCTCGTGCGTCGTTCGTTAAAGCCATCCATGCGTGCTTGTATCGTGGCCTTGTCTTCTTTTGCCAATAAAAAATAGCTTGCCAAAACAATGTGTTTCCGCTTGCGGTAGACGCTGTCACGGTAGTCGAAGTCTTGCTCTTGTGCAAACGCCCTGCCAAATACACCGTCCTGCGTAATGTAATCCGAAGCGAGGCTTTGATCGGCAACTGAAGACCCATAGGCGCCCGCGTTCATAAAGAGCGCTCCACCGATAGTGCCCGGTATTCCACAGGCGAATTCTAAGCCTGACAGGCCTTCGCGTGCGGCAAACAATGATAAAGCTTTAGTTACAACGCCTGCTTCTGAATAGAGTAAGACGTGCTTCTCCAAATCCAGTTCATGCTTTGAGAAACTCTGATTACAGCCTAAAATCAGTTCTGAATCAGGGCAAGTCTCTAGCAGTGCTTCAGTTTCCGCGTTGGAAAGCATGCGAAATGCGTTAAAATTTGGTTTTAAATAGATGACCATGCCTCTAAAGCCAGCGTCATTAACGACAAGGTTGCTACCGCCACCAAGCACCAAAAATGGCTGTTTAACGTTTTGACATGATGCGATGACGTCTAATAATTCTTCTTTGTTTTCCGGTATAAAAAAGTAGTCTGCGGGTCCGCCCACGCCCATCGTGGTATAGGGAGCCAGAGCTACGGCTTCTTGAATGCGTTCAGATATTACAGGCTTAAGCCAGCTTACAGGAGACATTAATGACTTCACTTTCTTTCGTCTCTTAAGTGTTTTGAGTTCCAAAGAGGCGTTCGGTTAAAGCTTGGGCTGCATTGTAGCCCATCTGCTTTTGACGGAAATTTATCGCGGCAACTTCAGCAATGATTGCCAAGTTTCTGCCAGGTCTTACAGGAATGGTTGTTGAGGGGATTTTTATGCCTAGGATTTCTGTGTACTCTTGATTGATACCTAAGCGTTCATAAACCTTCTTTTCATCCCACAGTTCCAGGTTAATAATAAAATTGATTGTTTCTTGAAGTTTAATCGATGAGACGCCATACATTTCTTTGACGTCCATGATGCCTAAACCTCTAATTTCAATCAGATGTCTGATGATTTCAGGAGCCTGTCCTAATAGGGTTGTATCCGACACCCGCCTTACTTCTACCAGGTCGTCTGCAATTAAACGATGTCCACGTTTAACAATTTCCATCGCTGTTTCGGACTTACCAACGCCACTTTCTCCAAGCATGAGTATGCCTTCGCCGTATATTTCAACCAGAACACCATGTAGGGTAGTCTGAGGCGCTAATTCGACATTCAGGTATTTCACGACAGAACTCATAAAAGTTGAAGTCGCTTCATCTGTTCTTAGGACCGGTACACTGTACGTATTCGAACACTTTAGCATTTCCGGGAAAATGTTGTGGTGGCGGGAAAGAATCATGCACGGTATACCTTTGGCAAAAAGAGCATCAATCCGCTTAAACCGTTCCTCAGAACTCAAGCGCTCAAGAAAAGCTACTTCCATGTTGCCTAGTAACTGTATACGGTCTGGACCAAAGTGTTCAAAATAACCTGCTAACTGCAGGCCTGGACGTGTAACGTCTGCGACACTAACCAAAATGTCGTCGGTATTCCCGAAATCAGTTATGCGTTCTAGCTTGAAAGTATCAATTATTGCTGTCAATTTTACGGCTGACATACGTACCTCCGATACTGGTGAAATAATAACTAGTTTATCACATTAGCTTTGCAGCATGGCTTGCATCTTCATTTGTTTAGTTTAGCAGGTTTTAGCGCTAAAAAAAGAAAATCTACCACCGAAGCGGTAGATATGGAGCGGAATACGAGATTCGAACTCGCGACTTTCACCTTGGCAAGGTGACACTCTACCACTGAGTTAATTCCGCATTACTGGTATTGCGCTATTTATCTGCACACCAAAATCAAAACTAGAGGTGATTATAAGAAAATACCAGATAGCTGTCAAACGCTCGGTGCTTGCAGCGGCCGTATATCTTGGCGCCGTGCCAAATTAGTCGCAAATTTGGCACAGGCGATCCGCTAGCTTCCCCACCTTAAATCCTGAACCTCTCCCCCTAAGCGTTTAATGCTAGAAAGGGTTTCAGACAGCAAGCCTCTATCCAGGCCTGCGGAGTTTTTTTCGACAAATGTCCTTAGCATAGGAACTGCTCTGCCATCACCGTAATCACCAAGGCAGATTACAGGGATGATTTTTTCTTCCATAACTTTGAAGGACTGTCTTAATAGTTGATAGATTTTGTCATCGGGGTGCTCTTTTCCCAGTTCAGTCAAGTAAACCAACAGATAATCGAGATTGGGGTTTGGCTTACTCGCTTGCAGAATGGCTTCAATGGCGGTCGTCAAGGCCGGAAGACTTTCGGCTCCCGCATAACTAAAATAAGATTTTAAAGCACTGGCAAAACGCTCATGCATTAAATTTGAATTTGTGATTGCATCAAGAATTGTCTGGGCTATGGAAACATTTTGCCATTGTCCTAGTAGTTCCAAAGTAACGCACTGGATGGAAAATGCATCCGCCTCAAGCATGTCATCTAAAGTGTCAAACGGCAGCGCAAGTGCTCTTTTCTCCAGCTCTGGCATGATACCTTCTGCCTGTCTGCCCAGCTGAATTTGAAAATACTCGGGTAATAAGGAATCGCAATTAGCAGCGAACACATCATAAGCAGAAAGTAAATCTTCACTTATACTTAGACCATCAAAAAATTGTGCAGGGCTTTCTCCTATTTCTAGCAAAACTTCTTCAAACCAAGAAGCCATGGCATTAAGCGTTTCTCGCTGAATATACTCTGCGTTATCATCTCTTTCAAACATGAGCGGATCACTTTGTTCACTAAGCTCATTAAATACGCGTGCTAAACCCGCATTATAGGCTTGGCATACAATTGTCGATTTCTCAAGAATATCTTCTTTCTTCATCTTTTACCTCGTTTGCATTCGTTCAGTAACAATTCTAGACGATTTCACACAAAAAAGAACTACCCCATGATGTAAGGTAGTTCTTTGTTTAGGCTATACAATCTTGACTAGCTATATTAAGTCTAGATTAATCGAGTCCGAGTATATCTTTAACTTTGGTCAAAATACTTCCGACTCTTACGCCATAGATTACTTGTAGGTTCTTGTTTTCATTTGAACGGACAACGCCAATAGCCTCGAGATGCTGCTTCCATAGCGCGTCTTCAGCGACTAGTGAACCGTCTTTAACGGTTGCACGCAGGCGTGTCGCACAAGCAGTAACACTATCGATATTGTCCGGACCACCGAGTGCTTCAATGATTCTGGCTTCCAAACTCTCATCGGCAACGGCATCAGCAGATTCTGAAAGATCGCCCATTGCGGTACCTTTGTGCATTTCTTTGTACTCTTTCTTAGACATCAGCTTGACATCGCCCTCGTCGTCTCCGCGACCAGGTGTTTTCAAATTGAACTTCACAATCAAGAATCTGAAGATAAAGTAATAGGCTAAGAATGTTAGAGGTAAGAGGAACAATAAGGGCATTGCTTGCACTTTGTGGGGTTGGAACAAGTTCGGGATCATAAAGAACAAAGCATGTCCGTTAATACTAATGGCGAACAGTTCAGCAACTACGTAGCAAAGACCACAGAGCGGAGCATAGACCAAGAAATAAAGTGCCGGAGCGACGAAGAGGAAGGTATACTCAATCGGTTCTGAGATACCAACCAGAGCAAGGGTCAGTACTGCTGGCACCAAAATTGACGCCAGTCTCTTTCTATTCTCTGGTTTTGAAGTCTTATAGAATGCGAATGCAGCACCTGGTAGGCCTGCCAGCTGGAAGAGAATACGTCCTGAGGTAAAGTTACGTGTGATATAACCTGTTGCGGTGGCACTTGCGGCTTGACCATTCATAATATTTCTTACACCCTCATAAAGGACGCCATCAATCACCATCGTTCCACCGACTTGTGAATACTCAATCGGGAAAGCAATCAAGTGATGAATGCCAAATGGAAGAAGCATTTTATCCGCTGTGCCGAAAAGGAAGGTACCAAACAATCCTGTCGAACTTATAATGGAAGTAAGACCTTGTAAAGCAGTACCAACAAAAGGCCAGACATAGTAAATCAAAATACTAAAGGGTACGGCAAAAAGGGTGACCATGATGATGACAAACTTTGTTCCTTGGAAGAAAGCAAACATCGCCGGGAAAGTCGTATCAACAAAACGGTTGTGTAAAAAGGCAGCGGCTAGACCAGCTAGTAGACCTGAGAAAATTCCCATGTTATAGCCGAAGAAGCCAAGGGAGGTTCCCCACAGTGCATTAAAGTTCATCGCTGCATCGTGTGTATACTTACCTGTTTCCATCAGCGCTTCGACGGTAGTCGTGTCAGCATTGAAGCCCATTGCACCCGCAAAGGTTTGGATACAACTAATCAGGGCCATATACATGATAACGCCTGAAAACGCAGCCCAGCCCTTCTCTTTTTTCGCTAAAGTAAAAGCAATTGCGACAGCGAACCACAGTTGCAAGTTATTCATAAACATAAAGCCTAGCGAAACCAACATGTTAACAAGCGTCGCAAGGATATTATCTTTAGGGATAACATAGTTCGTTAAACCTGCTCCAATACCAACATAGAAACCCACCAATACGAGCAGAATAATGGGCACCATCATTGCTCCAGAGAATGTTTGGAGCTTGGCTTGAATGTTCAGTTTTGACTTACTCATTCATTATTTCCTCCCACAAATAGAATTTTTCTGTTCTGTCTTGAGGATTTGAGCTATCCGTTAATAGAACAGATTGACTACAACAATATTATCATTCATATCGTCATGTAAATATAGCGAATGTGCGAGATTGTTGCCGAAACAATGTTGCAAAACTTATACTTTGCCAAGATTATTCTAGATTCGTTCTGTTTTCTTCCATATTCGCTGCAAGCATTGTGGCAATTGCCACAGTGTAAATCTGTAAAAGTCTTCGTGCCGACGCCAAAGAAAAGCGTTCATCAGTTTCATGGGTACGCGGGTTTTCACCAGGAAAGGTGGGGCCAAATGCGATGCCATTGGATAACGCACGCGCATAAGATGCAGCCCCTTTAGCTTGAGGCGCCGCTAATTTTTCTTGCATGACCTCTTCGTATGCGCTGCTTAACGCCTGAATTAATGGACTATCTGGAGCGCAATATAGCGGTGGCAAATCGCGAACGACAGCTACTGTAGCTCCATATGACGAAAGTAGGCTATCGAGCTCAGACCATAGAGCGTGTTTTGTCATAGTAATTGGGTAACGTATATCTATATGTAATCGGGAGGCTTCGCCATCTAAGCGAATACCCGTACAAGACTGCGTAAATAAAGCCTTGTCCTTAGTATCAAGTATCGGATTATTAGCAAGAAGATTCTGACTACTTGTCCCTTCCTCTGAATAAAGATACGATTTATAAAATTTCAGAATTGGTAGTTCAGAGAGTAAGGCGAAATCCAGACCATAGGCGCTAAAATCATCGAGCAGTAAATCCATGGCGTTTTTGCCACGCTGAGGATTACGCGACAAGGCCGATACGCCTTCAAGATTAAAAGTACGCGTGCCTTTTTCTTCAGACGCCGTCACCTCAATTTTTGAACACACCTTGTTTGCTGCCTTGGGACTAACAATCTGTAAGTCCATTCTAGGAGCAAGTAATTGTTTCTCAGAATTCGGCTTATGGGGGAAGTCAATGACTAGGTCTAATATGCCAAGTTCGTGATTGATAATGGGAAAATTGCCATCCGGACTAAAGGCAGCTATCGGTTGAATATTATTGGCAAAATAATGCTTTACACAAGCCCAACTTGTCTCTTCAGCCCCACCCGCAATAATACGAACAGGCTTGGAAAACTTATAGTTTATGTTTTTGAGGAGGTCAAGCGCATAAAGACAAAGTAACAAAGGTCCCTTGTCATCATTGACCCCTCTGCCGAATAAAAAGCCATCTCTTTCACTGAGGGTAAAAGGATCGCTGCCCCACCCGTCTTCAAATTTCGCCGGAACAACATCTAGATGTCCGAGCACAGCGACATACTCTTGCTCATGTGAAACATTGGCTGGGTAACGTGCGTCTATGGCAAAGCCTGCAAAGTCATGCACTTCAAAGCCACGTTCTGTGGCGATACGGCTAAAACAATCGAAAGCACCTCTAATACCCGTACCAAAGGGCGCTTCTGCAGAAGCGCTCTTTATATCTTGGTATGATTTGTGTTTGATGAGTAAAGAGAGGTCTTTTTGCCAATCTAATAGCGCATCATCTAAGAGAGGCTCTATCTGTGACAAGACCTTGGCTGCTAGATCACACACGTTATATCTTCCGCGAATCAGCCAAAATTCCAGTTAAAAATGTTCTATCACCAAAAGGTAAATGGTCTAACATTGGGTGGCCAACAATTTTTTCGTAAATCGCGTTGTCAACACCAATGGATTCCAAGTCTTTTCTTAGCTTAATCGCAGTTAAAAAGTCTTCCATGGCAGAAGCAAAATCTGTTTCATCCGCTGATGCTGCGCCTGTATCTTTCATCAGCTGCAAGATTTCAGCAAATTGCATTTTGTATCTTTCCGTCGTTGCACGTAAGAAGGCTGGGTATACTATAGCCAGGGCTTCGCCATGTGGGACGCGGACATAACTACCGACGAGTTCGGAAAGTGGGTGCGGAGCTTCTGCCCCACCATTGGATAAAGCTTTTCCAGCCAAAGTATCTGCTAAGGACATCATCGTGCGCGCTTCAAGATTGCCTGGTTCTTGGTATGCTTTAGGTAAATATGTAAAAATCAAACGGAGTGCATTGAGCGAATCCATTTGACTTAGAGTCGTGCTGTTTTTGCTAATAAAGCTTTCAAATGCATGTGTGAACGCGTCAAAGCCGCTCATCGCAGTCAGGCGTGGGGGCATGCTTAATAAGAGTTCGGGGTCCAAAATAGCTTCTTTAGCGAAAATGGCCTGGTGGTAGAACGTAAGTTTCTCACTATCATGTGTTACCACTGATGCCTGTGTAACTTGTGAACCAGTACCTGAAGTTGTCGGGATAGCAATTAGAGGTAAGCAAGAAGCGCTTGGTTGTTCTGGATTTGAGAAAGGGCTGTTGTAAACATCAAACAAAGACTGCCAATCTACAGTGTCTAATCCATGCGTGAAAGCCAAAGCCTTCCCGCTGTCGATGCTACTGCCTCCGCCAACTGCAAGGATGAAGTCAACCGGATTATCTTTTAATAGTTTTATACCATTTTCGAGCATCGCTGTTTGGGGATCTGGTTCTACCTGATCAAAATGGATGTACTTGATGTTGGCGGCCGTTAAAAGCTCTTTCACACGGTCGTATAAAGGTTTTAAAGGTTCAGCATTCTCGGTAGTAACTAAACAACAGGTTTTACCATAAGGTTTGGCTATATCACCCAGTTCATTCAAGATGCCGGGGCCAAAATTAATACGCGTGGGTTGAAAATATCTAGACATGTTCTCTCCTTATTAGAAGCTCTGAAGGGCTGGGTTGTTAATTTTCTTGATTGTCTGTAGCGGCTTTTTTATTTGACTTTTGTTGCCCGCTACTGATGCGAATTGTTGGGATAATGATTAATAGCGTTAAGAAACTAAATACGGATACTAAAACATTCTTCGCAACGAAGCCTGACAATATGATTATTAATCCGTCACAAATAAAAACGATGGTTGGTATTTGACCTACTTTGATGACTCTTTTTATAAGCATGGCAAGAAGATCTGTCCCTCCGGTGGTGCAACCGTGCCGCAAAGCAATGCCAATGGAAAGCCCAATCATCAAGCCTCCAAGCACCATGGCAATAATAAGTTGAACGATATAAGGAAGACTGGCACTCGGATTAATATTCGGGACTAAGCGGATAAACAAGGGAATCATCAGCGTAATATATAAGGTCTTGATACCAAACTTTGAACCGATAAAAATCATTCCTAAAATCAGTAATGGGACAGAGACGAGTAGCGTCATGTACTCCAAAGGGATGCCGGTAACTAGTGAAAGAATAATGGATAGGCCTGTCAATCCACCAGGGGCCAAGTCGGTATGCATAAAGAACATGTTTACCGTGATAGCTGTTAAAAGAGCACTTAAGCTTATCCATAAAATATCAATTGCCCACTCTTTAGGGCTTAGTTTTTTCTTCTGATCACTAGTTGGCATATAAATTCTTATCCTTTTACATAGGCTTCTTACCTAATAACATGCGATGCTTGTAGCATCGCATGTCTTCACGTTTTATTGGAGATTGTATTTTTCTGCTGCTGCGTCTATGGCCGCTCTGCAGCGTTTTACACCAGCGGTAATGCCCTCTGGATCTTTGAAAATAGCTGAGGAAAGCACAATAACATCTGGATTACATTCAATGAGCTTATCCATGTTGTCATGACGCAAACCACCATCGATTGCTAATTCGCATTTGGGATTTTTCTCATCAATCAATTTTCTGGCACGTTTTACCAAGTCAATGGCACTCTTTCTCCAGCCCCAGTTATCAGCACCGTCTGTTTCATCAACACCATGTGTAACGATATGTAGACGATCGATGTCATAGATGGATTCATCAACGAAGCAAAGCGGGGTATAGCAACCTAAAGTCAAACCAACTTTCAGATTACGCTCACGGCACCAATTGATAATGTAGGCGAGTTGTGCGCCAATGAAATGTTCAGCTGGCACAGTCAACATGTTGGCACCTGCTTCTGCAATTTGGTCGATAAACATGACATCCATGTCAACAGTATAAATATGGCACTCAATTGGTAAGTCAGTGTATGGACGCATGCCAGCAATGACTTGATGACCGCCCATTAATTTCATGTTCCTTAAATCATGCATGTCTGCAGCATCGGAATGTATGTAATCAGCACCCGCATCACTTGCTTCTTTTACAATGTCAGCGATGTGACCATAGTCCACATGGGCTAAACCCGCAGCAATTTTAATATGTTTCACGCTTTTTTCCTCCTAAAACATTCATGTTTGTCGGTCTCAACTTGAGACAAGATCTTAAGTCAAGTATAGGATTTAAAGACTGCTAATACAAGAAATCCACTCTTAGCTTTTAGGCATTTCAATGGTGAAATTATTAGACTTCATCAGCTTTGAAGTGCGTATTGTCGAAAGTTCTTCCCAAAGTCTCGCGTAGTCTTTTGAACGCATGAGTGGATGTACGACAAGAAGTGGGATGTCAGCATGAATTTCTATAGGGGTTGTGGAAATGATCAAATCATAGGCACTCAAATCGAGTTTATAAAGCGAGTAAAAATGATCCTCAAACTCAAGTTCAAGATCAGCGAAATTGCTTTTTAAGTCGTCAAGCAGGTAGGATTTTAGGGCTGAATCTGCATGGCAAAAGACGAGCGCTTTAAGCAGACTACTTCTTCTTTTTAGAAAAGAAACTAAGCTCAACACAAATGCACTGACTTCGCTATCTGACGATAGAAATCCATAACGCTCTTCAACCACTTTTAAGCTTTGGGCAACTATCGGAAAAAGTGCCGCGTAGTTTTTCCTAATCTCTAAGAGAAACGGGTTTTCTAGTTGAATACCAAAAACAAAGCGTGTCAGCATAGGGAGTAAATTGCAATATACATCTTTAACCAATCTAATATCTTGGCGTAAATCGACAGCTAAAGCTTTGGACCAATCTTTAATAAAGCTATCCAGTAAGGTATTAGCATAATTACGTTCTTCAGGCATAACAAAGTAACTTCCATCAATAGCTAAGAAGAATACCTGTAGATAGTGGTATTCATAGTCAGGGAGCTGGATTTGATAGTGTTGTTCAATAGGATAAATAACTTTTTTAATCTCGTTTAAATAATTGTTAACGGCTAGTTCATTTAGCAGGTCATCAGAAAGTTGCACGACACGACCCACTTTATAGCGCTGAATCGAAATAAAAATACGTAAAAACAGCGCACCAGCACTTTGTAAACTTATTGGTAAGTTCGTATAACTAAGTTCTAGTCTAATCTGTTGGAAGTAATTGCTTAGGAATTTACTGTTCAAAGCTAAGATAGGAAACAATTTTTCTTGTTTAACATGATCTCCGTTCAAAATTGCAGAGAACAATGGATAGTCTGGATCACTCATCAGCAAATCAAGCATGCAAGTACGGATATGTCGCTCCCTGCCACTTATCTCTAAACCAGAATTTTTTTGTCTGATGAGTTTGATTTTGTATTTTTTAAATCGCTCTTCAACTATGCCTAAATCATTAAAGGCCGTTGCACGGCTTATATACAACTCTTTCTCAAATTCAGAAACCCTAAGCGGTCCGGGGCTATTAATTAAGCGCAATAGTATATGTTGTTGGCGTTGTTTAGGCGAATAACCTTTATACTCGTCTTCAATATGAAGCCCATCTTTGAGTAACAAGCGCAGAGCAAGCTTGGCTGAAGGACTTGCTTCAAGAACGATGCCACTGCCAGCCTTGGTACGGATATAGACTTGTAAATCCTCTAGTTTAGGTTTGAGTTTGTCTAGTTCATTGCGAATGGTGCGGCTTGATAAATCCAGTTCTACTGCAATGCTTGCTATCGTTACATAGGTCTCTTGATCAAGTAGTATTTCAATAATTTGGCTTTGTCGATATTTCACTTTCATGGTCCCCCTCTACAACGCTGCAGCGAGGCGAGTATTCTTCTTAGTTTCTAGTGGATACATAAATGGATAGCATGAAGTAGAACAAGGCCAATGCACCACCTAAGACGGCCGCATTCAACAATAAATACATGCGAGCTTTTGATGTAATACTTTTCAATTTTTCTTTCAGTTTTATTTCATTGCGGTTTTGATAGAGAAAAAACAATAGCGTTCCTACTGACATAGCATTTAAGGTAAGAACTTGCGCAATCAAGATGGTCAGTAAAAAGCCCCATGTTGTTGAGACTTGTGGATCTGTTTCGACTTGTTTTTTGACAAAATACAGTTCGACAAAACAAAGCAGATCAAAAAAGGCTAGCATGTAGTACAAATGATAAAATAGGCTGTCATTAAGTAACTGCGTGATGTTTTTACCTGCAAAAGTGACAGCATAAAATATTGGCATCAAAAGTAGTATCGCGCGTGCTAGTATCATTAAGATTGATAAGTTCAGAAATCTAAACTGTATTCCGTTGATCGTTTGAATCTTACATGAGTTGTTGAAATTAAGAAAAGGTAGTTTCACGTTTATTATTCTCTCTCAAAATATAATGCAAGTTGCTTGCTAACAAAATTATGATCATCTTCGGGAGCTAGTCCAGTTACTGTTGCACACCCAACTAGGTTTCCGTCTGTCAGACGTATGGGAATGCTACCTGGCGTTAAAGTATAGTCTGCTAGCTTCCGTGCGTACTTACTAACTAGCACTGACTCATCTTCTTTACACTTTTCAAACAATTTACTTGTCGACATATTGAAGTAGAGTACAGAATTGCGTTTTCTGCGAAGCCAATCTGCTTTGTCAGCACCGAGCGCATCAGGGACAAATTGGAACACTGTCCGACCATACAAATAAATCTCAATGCCTAACACGATACCAGCATCTCTACAGGCATCATACATAGCTGTTCCTAATTTGTAAGCATCGTCGCTCGTAAACGTTTTAAACAAAATATCTGACATGACCTATTCCTCCCTTTCGACAAGTCACTAATTGCGGCTTTCTATCTACTCTGTTTCAGGCTTGATTAAACGTAAATATATGGCTGACAACGGTGGAAGCGTCAGTTCTAATTCAGGAACAATCTCAGGCACCAGAACCGTGGCATCTAGCAAGGTTTTTTCAAGTGATTCTGAGTCTAATACACTTGCATCTTTGTTGCCAAGACTGATTGCACCAATTTCATATAGATTTCTAAGCTCGGAGTAATATGCTCCCATTTTGTCTATCAGATCGCGTCTGGCAGAGCCAAGTTGTTTCTGTTTTAATTGCAAACTAGCACGTCTTTTTTCCATCATACGCGTAGCGGTTTCCCTATCCGATATTTCAGTAACTAAAAGCATGCCGCGTGTGTCCTCAGCAACGTAAGCACTTCCACCAAAGCGTTTGTCGTCGCTATTAAGCACAACTTCATAGGTTCCAAAATCTGGGACTTGCAATTTATATACGGGTAAAGTGGCGGGCGTCATATTATATATACAGAGCATGCATGATTCATCATTATCATATCTGGCAAAAGCAATTACCGAATTTTGATAATCACTCACTTGTTGCCAAGTAAATCCTGACCAACTGTCATCACGCGCCCAAAACTCCGGACTCTCTAAGTACATATGATTCAGTTCAGCCACGAACGCATGGTGCTGTGCGTGTGCTTCAAAGTCAAGTAAAAACCACTCTAGTTCTTCTTTAAAGCGCCACTCCACAAATTGCCCTATTTCATAGCCCATAAAGTTAAGTTTTGCACCTGGATGAGCTATTTGATACATGAGCATCAGGCGTAAAGAAGCAAATTTTCGCCACGGATCACCGGGCATCTTATCTAAGAGTGAGTGTTTACCATGAACGACTTCGTCATGGGAAAAAGGTAAGACATAGCGCTCAGAAAAAGCATAAGTCATAGAAAAAGTGATTTGGTTGTGATGATCTCTACGATAAAGGTAATCTAAGCTCATGTATTTAAGCGTGTCGTGCATCCAACCCATATTCCACTTATGTGTAAAGCCCATGCCACCATTTTCAGCAGTTTGCGTTACATAGGGGAATGACGTGGACTCTTCGGCAATCATCATGACGGCGGGGTAGCGCTCACGCACTAGCGAGTTGAGCTCCTGCAAAAAAGCAACCGCATCTAGATTAATATTTCCACCGTCTTTATTGCGCACAAAATTATTTCGCCCGTAATCAAGGTAAATCATGGAGCTTACAGCGTCCACGCGAAGCCCGTCGATGTGGCATTCTTCAAGCCAAAACCAAGCGCTCGATTTAAGGAAAGAGACTACTTCGTTTTTCGAATAATCAAATACTAAGGTTCCCCACTCGGGATGTTCCCCTAATCGCGTGTCCGCATATTCATAGAGCGGTTCGCCATCAAAACGAGCCAAACCAAATTCGTCACGCGGGAAATGCGCCGGCACCCAGTCCATAATTACCAGAATGCCTGCTTGGTGAAGCTTATCCACCAGATATTTAAATTGGGCCGGAGTACCATAGCGTGAGGTAATACTAAAATAACCTGTCACTTGATAACCCCATGAATCATCAAAAGGATATTCAGAAAGGGGCATAAATTCGACGGCATTGTAGCCCATCCGTAAGAGATAAGAAACAAGTTGATCCGCCAAATCGGCATAATTTATTGTATTTCCATCTTCATAGCGCCGCCACGAACCAAGGTGCATTTCGTATATATTGAGTGGTCTTGTATCTAAAGCATGTTTACGCTCATTCATCCAAGCTTCATCTTGCCACGCATAATCATGCACATCATAAAGAATGGATGCGGTACCAGGTCGAGTTTCTTCATGTCTGGCAAAAGGGTCTGCCTTAAGCACAATCTTCCGATCTTGCCCCTTAATCGCATATTTATAACGCTGCCAATATTCTAAACCAGGATAAAAACCCGTCCACACACCCGTTTGATGATTTAATTCGAGCGGCATGCCTTCCGTAGCCCAATCATTAAAATCACCACTGAGATTTACCGCAAGTGCATGCGGCGCCCAAACTGCGAAGCGGAACCCTTCTACCCCATCTCTCGTTTCAGGAAACGATCCAAAATATTTATAGGCCTGAAAATTTTCTCCCATGTTGAACAAATAAACGTCATCCATAAAAGGCTCCTTCTCTCGCAGATTAGGCGAGTTCATGTTTGTGGGCTATAAAGGTATTATACTCTTTAATGAATGCGACTGAAAGTAAGCTTGTCTCGAGTCATAAATTTACATACACTAAGTTCAATATCAACACTCGGGGAGAAAAAATGATACACCTTACTAAAGAAGTTTTTGGCAAAACAAATACAGGCATCGACATCATAAAAATTAATTTGCAAAACGACTCAGGCTTTAGCTTGGATTTATTGAATTATGGTGCGCGCATGCAAGCTATATGGATGCCAGACCGGAATGGTCATGTGGCAGACCTGCTTCAAGCCAGTGATCTAGTTGAAGATTTGCTGCGTGTGGATAATTATTATGGTGCGGTGTGTGGTCCTTTTGCCAATCGTATTGCCGAAGGACAAGTATTATTAAACGATAAAATATACCAACTGCCTCAAAACGAAGGAAGCACTTGCCTGCATAGCGGACCGCATGGCTTTCATAGACGCATCTGGGATTATCAGATTAAGGAACAAGGCGTAGTCTTTAGTTTGGCGTTTGAAGCCGATGAGGAAGGCTTTCCCGGGGCCTTTACTTGTGATGTCGAATACAGTTTGAGCGAAGACAATGTCATTAGGCTAGATTACACAGTACATGCAGCTGAAACTTGCCTCTTTAGTCCAACGAATCATGCATATTTCAATTTAGCCGGTGAAGCTACGAATAGCTTAGACGATCACTTCATTCGAATAAATGCTGATTTCTATACGCCGATTGATAAGGCTAGCCTTGTTACCGGAGAAGTAAGACAAGTCGCAGACAGCGCTTGGGATTTACGCAGTGAATCAGAAATAGCGAGGCTGCTTTCTATGCATGCAGATGACCTGAAAGCAAGTCGCGGTTATGATCACAATTTTATTCTCAACAAAAATGAAATCGGTGAATTATGTGAGGCAGCTCTGCTCTACCATGCGAAGAGTGGTCGTGCCTTGCGTGTTAGCACAACACAAGTCGGCTTGCAGTTTTATACGGCCAATTATCCACCGAAATTCAAAGGTAAAAACCAGCTTGCCTATACTCCACAATCTGCTGTCTGTCTGGAAACACAAGGTGTTCCCAACAGTCCTAGACATACGCACTTGCCTTCAGCATGGGTAGCGCAAGGTACAAGTCATACTGAACGGACAGAATACGCTTTTAGTATTAGAAATTAAGACGTTTAGAGCAAGGCGCTTATTCAGACTTATCCTCTTCTTCGCTTGAAGCATGAGGGTGTGCAGCTTCAGTATCTAAATCTTTGACCTCATCTTGATAGCTGATAGCAGCGGCAGATTCGGCAGCTTCTTCATCTAAATGTAGTGTGTTTTCTGCATCACTTGGGTCAGCAGAGATTTCCTCAGTAATGTCAGAGAACGCGCTTTCGTCTGCTTCTTCTTCATCAACAGCGATGTCTGCAACCAGGCGTTCCATGCGGCGATCTCTAAGCCAGTGATAGCCAAGGAAAGCCAGCCCAAGTACAACCATTAAGGCAGACAGGAGCATCGAGACGCGGATGTTGGTTTTGCCAATAAAAAGGGAATCCGTACGAATACTTTCAACAAAGAAACGCACTGCTCCATATAAGACCAAGTACCAAGCAAGTGTTTCGTACTTCTGCTTGGACTGTTTACGAATACGTAAAAGCACGATGAAGATGAGTAGATTAGCTATGAATTCATATAAAAATGTCGGATGTACGGGCATGTCGGGGTGCAAATCACTCTGACCGAGCGCTGCTAAATAGCTACGTGTGCGGTTAGAAATCATACCCCAGGGAAGATTGGTGTTGTTACCGAATGCTTCTTGATTAAAGAAATTACCCCAGCGCCCAATTGCTTGACCGAGAGGGATGTAAACGATCAAGAAATCTACCAAACGATGTAGACGTATTTTTTTGAAATGGGCAATAATCACGACGCCTAGAATGCCGCCGATGACACCACCATAAAACGCTAAGCCGCCAGATCTTGTGTCAAATATTCTAAGCAAATTGTCTTTGAATAAATCCCACTCGAATACTACATAATACAAGCGCGCACAAACAATCGCTAAGGGTACGGCCAAAAGCAGTGCATCGAGCACATCATCTTGCACAAGATCGAATTGTTTACACTGGCGAAGCGCTAAGGACATGCCGATTAAAACCGCTGCAGCAATTAATAAACCATACCAATAGACTGGAAAGTCAAACAATTTAAAAGCAATCGGACTGACGTCCAAATTTTCAATACCTAAGCTTGGGAAACTTACGATGTAATCCATGATTTACTATTCTCCCTTTTCTGCAACATATATCTGAATGCGCAGTTCATCTCTGTCAATAAAAGATAAGTATTCTTTCGCTTCCGCTATACTCACCTGATCAATTATTTTAGCATACTCAGAAATTTCTAGTCCGGACATGCTTGCTTGGACGACAGTCATCCCTAATGATTCTACTCCATCGACGGCTCGTAGGAAGTGACCGACGGAAGCGCGTTTCTGAACAGTAAATATTTCTTCAGGTTCTAGCTCGCTTTGTATTGCTGCTTTCAGCCTGCCAAAAATTTCTTTGGCGCTGTGCTCCGGATCCTTTGACTCACAAGAAAGAAAGAGAAAAGCGAAATCTTCCTCGCAGACATACTGTGCCGTGAAACTGTCGTTAATCAAGCCTTCTTCGTATAGTTGACTATAGAGCTCCGAGCCTTCTCCAATGATGCTGTCCAGATACAGCGCAGAGGCGAAATTGCGTTTTGCCAAAGCGATTGGCGTAAGGGGCTTCTCGGCGAACGGAAAAGGATCTTTCACAGCTAGCAAAAATGAGGGATTTTCAACCGCAAGCTTCAGTTCTAGCTCATTCTGAACAAGTTTTTCTGGTTCTGCTTGTAAGGCATGCTTGAATGCTTCCGGCCAAGTCTGCAGTTTTAATGCGGAATCAAGTGTATTTAATAAAAACGCTTGTTCATCTGGGGTAAAATCGCCAACAATCACAATTTGCATGCTGGAAGGGGTATAAAAACGGGACCAAATGCGTTTGAGCTTCTCGGAACTAATGTTTGCAATACTAGTTTTCGTTCCACCAATATCCTCTTTGGCTCCATGTTTGATGTACAAGTTGCGCATCATTGTTTTGAAAGCAAAAGAATCTGGATCATCACTGTACATATCTAATTCCGCACCGATGATAGTCCGCTCTGCATCAACCCTGTCCTCTTCTAAGTAGGGGTGCAGTAAGGCATCAAGATATACGTTAAATGCACTAGTAAATCTTTCCGTACCTGTAAAAAAATAAACGGTTTGGGTGTATGAAGTATAGGCATTGGCTTGACAACCCAAGGAGGACAGCTTACCTAATAAACCACCTTCGTCATCACGGCTAAAGATGCAGTGTTCCAAGTAGTGTGCAGTTCCTGCATCTATTTCTTGCGTTTTTCCAAATTCATCTAGCACTTCTTGATGAATGGAGCCAAAGGGAATGCCAAAAGCCGCGAACTTTCGATTGAAGCCTGGTTTTGGTATCCACAGCAGCTTTAGTCCGCTCTGATGAACGTACTCCTTGTAGTTTAGGCCTGACAACTGGTCATCTCTTTCAATTGTTGAAAAGGCAGCATGCTGCACATTTTTATTAATTAACATCATGTACCTCCGACCATTCCTCGGCGTTGCCTTTGGGCAAAAGTCTATACACAAACAATTCTTTTAAGGAGCTTGCCATCTCCATTAAATTGTCACGTGTAACGGTGTGCAAGTATTCTATAGCTTCTTTACTGTCCTGCTGGTGTCCTGCCTCTAACGCACTAATCTGATATATCAGTTGACCGTTTAAACTATCGCTTAAGCTCATCAGTTTGGCTTCCACCATCGCTACTGAGCTCATGAAGTGCCTTTCACTAAAATCACCACTTGCAATAAGGGCGACTTGCTCTCTACAGTCTTCAATCGCTAACGCGATTTGACCGGCATTTATCCCTGCCGCCACCATGATCATCGAGAGATGTTTTAATGGTTGTGAATAAATGCTGTACGCTAAGCCATGTTCTTCCCTCACCTTTTCAAAAAGCAAAGAGTGTGAATCACCGCCAAGAATACTATTCAAGACGTTTAAAACTGCACCTTTCACCAGTGGATAGGGCGCTAGGCCTCCCCAATACATTACCAATCTTGTTTGCTCTACATCCTTGTATTCACTATAGATTATTTCTGTTTCAAGGTTTAAAGGTTTAGCAAAATTTACCGTTCTAATACTGGCCTCTGGGGCACGCCCTAGCTCTTGAAACTTTTTCAAGAGATTTATTAGATGATCATGAAAAGCAGTATCAAGCTTGCCTGCCGTATAAATAGCTGCTTTTCCGTCACGGAGCAATTCAAACCAAGCATCGCTAACTTCTCTACGTGTGAGTGTCTCAAGAACTGCTAAGTCGCCTCTCGGGCTGATGCCTTCTGCTTTCCCCTCAAGCAGCAAAGCCTGACTACGATCATAGGCGTATTTGGCTTTATTTTGCATTCTTGATTTAAGTTCCATGATGAGATTATTGCGTTCTGTGTTAAATAACTGCTCGTCTAATAAACCTTCTTCATCTAACAATGGATTCCTCAGAGCATTGAGAAGCAAGGCCGCTAGATTTTGGAATGGTCTTTCGCCATGCAGTCCTTGTGCTATACCTTCAGCAGTAAACTCAATCGTTTGTAGATCTCCCTCATTGTCGCTTGTGACATCTACACTCCCACCATAGAGCCTGTCTTGGGCTAAACTGAACGCCTGACGCGTAGGGTACTCTGCAGAAGCTTGTAGAACGATGCGCATTGCTAGAGCCCTTGCGCTATTCTTTCGCGGATCCGCTGGCATGCTAAAGACAAAACGCAAATAGGATTGCGTAAAGCGTGTCGAGGGCAAATGAAAATATGGAATAGATGAAACTTCTGTGATTTCTTGCAACCTTTCCATACTCGCTAGGATTCTTTTAGCACGCTCAATGTCTTCTCTCATTTCCACAACCATATCTTCTAGATTAGGAAAGTAGCTTTCAGCACGCTGAAAATCCAAAATAAAAACTTCTAAGGTTTGATCATACAAATCTTCGGACATATCGAAAATATAAGTTTCTAGTAGTGGTTCTTTTTCATCCGCATTTAACGTTGGGCGTAGTCCAATGTTACTAATCGAATTATAAAAACGATTACCTATGCGCGTTCTACTCACATAGACACCGAAAGGCAGAACAATTTGACCTTCGGGCAAGCGCATGTTGCAAGTAGGCATCCCCCAAGTTCTAGCCAGGCCGCGGCCGCGAATTACTGTCCCAGTTATCGAAAAGGCATGTCCCATTAGACGATTGGCTTCAATTATCTGACCAGTTTTTAAGAGTTCACGAATACGAGAACTTGAGATGGATTCTCCATAGCCTTTGATCTGAGCTACGATATCTACCGTGACCCCTCTTTTAGTGGCAAGTTCTTGTAACACTGTTGCTGTCCCTTGACGCTTATAGCCGAAACGGAAATCATCACCAACGACTAAGTAACGTAGTTTGAAACGTTGGCAGAGAAAGTCAACGAATGCTTCTGGGCTTAGAGAACGCAAAGCCTCACTAAATGCTTGTTCAAAAACGTAATCAACACCTTTGGCAAGAATGAAAGCAGCTCTATTCTCAGGTGTTTGAATTCTTCCGCCAGGGTCTTCAACACCATTTGTTTTACTTTTGGGCAAATGGTCAAAGGTATAAACTGCCGAAATTAAATTCTCATGTTTACAAGTCCAAAGCAAGCGTTCAATCAGTGCTAGATGTCCTTTATGAATGCCATCAAAAAAGCCCAAGGCTATGCCATAGCTTGCTTCACTTGTTTCAGGTCTGGTACCCCAGACGACTAGATTATTATCTTCCTCAGGGATAAGCCCTGCTGTAATTATAAGCTTATCGGGTAAAATAGCTTGCACGATCGCTAAACATCCTTTCAACAATAAAAAAACACGCTCCGTTCTCGTCAAGTCTCAATTGGCAGATTCCTGCTGGACCCGGAGCAGAGTAAATAAGATACTTTGTTTCAGATTCGCTGTTTTCTGGAATCTGAGAGATGTAAGTATTAGCACTGACAGTTAAACCGCAGAGCAAACGATCTACATCCGATAAAGAGAATTCTATCATAGGAAAATGCTGTAATGCGCTTTCAATTTTTAAGAGTTCGGTATCTGGAGTAATATCTTCCAAGCTATGTGCATCCATAAGTTTGAATGGGCCTACCTCAGTTCGCGACAGTTGCTCTGCATAGGCGGGTAAAGCTAGCTTACTGCCTAAGTCAGCACAAAAGGTTCTAACGTAAGTTCCTTTACTGCAAGCAATATCTATATCTAAGTATATCGGCGCAGCAGAATCGCCATCAGGATCAAAAGCATAGTCGAGGAGTTCGGCAGAATAAATATACACTTGGCGCGCTGGTATTTCCGGGGCTTCCTCACCACGGTGCGCGTATTCGTAGAGTTTTTTGCCAGCAACTTTTATAGCCGAATGCAGTGGTGGAATTTGAGTAATTTTTCCTACCATAGTATTAATCTGCTCACGTATCGTAAAGGCATCGTTGGCGAGTAAGAGTTTGGCATCTTCTTCGGAAAGCTGTTTTGTGGCCGTTGTAGTGCCCGTGCTATCAAGGCTATCCGTGCTGCGTCCTAGACGGCAACGCACAAGGTAGCGCTTATCGTAATCGTCCATGTAGCGCACCACTGCCGTGGCACGACCTATGGCTAATGGCAGTAGTCCTGTGGCAAAAGGATCGAGCGTGCCGACATGACCCACCTTACGAATCTGCAAGATGCGTTTTATCTGACTACCGACACGAGTCGAGCTCATCCCGGCTGGTTTATTAATAAGTAAGAGACCTGATTTCATCCTTTAAATTGAGGCTTGGTTGCTTCAACACTGAGTGCGATAGCTTCCTCAGCGGGCATTTTCTTCAAAGTATATCCAGAAGCGCGGAGGTGTCCTCCTCCTTTAAATTGCATTGCGAGGCTTTGTGCATCAAAACCTTCACCAGAACGAACGGAGACTCTATAACCGCCTCTTTCCGTTTCTCTTAGTAAAATTGCGATGTCAATTCCAATAACATCACGTAGCACAGCCACTAAACCTTCCACATCACCCTCGTCGCCTGCATGCTCAGCGAAAACGGTATAAGGTAAAAGTGACACAATCATACGGTTATCATAGAAATATTGGGCTTCACTAAAGACATATGCACTCAAAGCTAATTTAGCCTTCGAAATACTGTCAAATAATCGTAACGAAAGTTCTCTGATGTCTATGCGGAACCGCAAGAGTTCAGCTGCCATTGTCATCGTATTAGCAGTCGTGTTTGAATACGTAAAGCGCCCGGTGTCGGTCATCAATCCACAGAACAAATTGATAGCCATAGCTTCAGTCAAGAAGCTATTCTGATGTTTTTGCTCTAAGTACAAAATATACTCGGTCACCATTTCGCAACTTGCAGCAGCAGAAGTATCAACGAGAGTGAATTCGTTTACCTCTTTAGTCGGAATATGATGGTCAATCGTAAATTGTTGCTCAGCGCTGTCAAACAAAGCGAGACGTTTACCGATGCGTTGTCCGCCTGGACTATCGATAACCAAGCCTAAGCCTTGTCTATCGGCATAAGTAGCAATAAGGTCTTGGCCTTCTTCGATACTGACAATTAAGCGTGAGGCTTCTGGCAAAAATGACAACTTGGTGTTGACTGGCTCCTCTGTCAAGATAAGGCAGTCCACACCGAATTGTTCCATCAATAATGCAAATGCTAATGCCGAGCCAAGCGCATCTCCATCCGCATTGATATGAGGATAGAGAAAAAGACTTTTGCCGTAATAAGGCAAATCAAAAGCTGCAGCAGATAAACGGCTGTAGAATGTCTCATGTTTACTTTGCTCAGACATGGTCTTTGACTATCTCCCCAAAGCCTCATCAATGAGCTTATCTAGCTTATTGGCACGCTCGATGCTGTCATCTAATATAAATACTAGTTCTGGCAAGACTCTAAGCCGCATTCTTTTGCCCAACTCTGAACGTAAGAAGCCAGTAGCTTTTTTCATAGCACTTATACAGTCCTTTTGTTCTTCAGCGCTTCCCATTACGGAAACATAGCATTTAGCATGTCCCAAGTCTCCGCTCACGTGTACTTCCGTAACAGAAGTCATCACGGGGATGCGTGGGTCTTTCATTTCATTGCGAATCAAGTCAGCAAGCGTACGGCGCATTTCATCGCCTACTTTAGCTTGGCGTACAGGTTTCATTGGCGTTCCACCTCTCTCATCTCGAAGGCTTCAACTACGTCTCCAACCTTAATATCATTGTAGTTCTCGAGTGATATACCACATTCATAGCCAGCAGCGACTTCTTTGACGTCATCTTTGAATCGACGTAAGGAGGCTAACTTGCCTTCATGAATGACCACTCCATCGCGTACCAAGCGCACTTGACTGTTGCGATTAACTTTTCCGTCTGTCACATAAGCACCACCAATGGTACCCACACTAGAAACCTTGTAGGTCTCACGGATTTCAACGTGGCCAGTTACGTGCTCTTTAAATTCAGGATCAAGTAAGCCCTTCATGGCTGCTTCAATATCTTCAATGGCGTTATAAATAACTCTGTAAAGACGTACATCGACGCCAGACTCTTTAGCCATGTCAGCCGCATTATTAACCGGTCTAACATTAAAGCCGATAACAATAGCATCGCTCACTTCAGCCAAGCGAATATCTGTCTCAGTAATTGCGCCTACAGCTTGATGTATGACTTGCACACGCACTTCGTCGTTGCTCAATTTTTCTAGAGATTGACGTACTGCTTCAACCGAGCCGACAACGTCAGCCTTCACAATGATGTTGAGGTCTTTAACTTCACCTGCTGCCATTTTTGAGAACAGATTGTCCAAGCTCATTCTTGAGCTACCATGAATCGCTGCATCTCGTTGAACGATTCGGCGTTTCTCAGCCAATTGGCGAGCAATGCGTTCGTCATCTACAACATAGAAGAGTTCGCCTGCTTCAGGCACATCGGGCAAACCAAGAATTTCAACAGGAACCGAAGGTCCAGCTTTCTTCACAGTGTTACCGCTTGCGTCAGACATCGCTCTTACGTTACCAACAATAGAGCCGGTAACTAAAGTATCACCTTGATGAAGTGTACCGCGTTGTACAAGTACGGTAGCTAAAGCACCGCGATTCTTATCAAGTTTGGCCTCAATGACAATACCTTTGGCTTGTGCATGAGGATTCGCTTTAAGATCTAATAAATCAGCTTGCAGCAAGAGCATTTCGAGCAGTTCATCAATGCCTTCACCTGTTTTAGCAGATACAGGAACCATGACGGTGCTTCCGCCCCAGTCTTCTGAAATAACATCGTGTGCAGCCAACTCTTGTTTTACACGGTCAAGGTTTACACCAGGTTTATCAATTTTATTTATCGCTACAACAATAGTTGTATTGGCAGCTTTGGCATGGTTAATCGCCTCAATGGTTTGTGGCATAACACCGTCATCCGCAGCAACCACGAGGATAGCAATATCCGTAGCTTGTGCGCCACGAGCACGCATGGTGGTAAACGCTTCATGTCCAGGTGTATCAAGGAAAGTAATCTTACGATTATTAACGCGAACCATGTATGCACCGATATGTTGTGTGATTCCGCCTGCTTCACCACTAGCAACATGTGCTTGGCGAATACTATCTAAGAGTGAGGTTTTACCATGGTCAACGTGACCCATAACGGTCACTACCGGTGCACGCTGG
>CAZNNL010000019.1:0-16344 GCA_964574395.1 uncultured Oscillospiraceae bacterium
ACCACGCGACCTCCGGGTTATGAGCCCGACAAGCTACCAACTGCTCTACTCCGCGATATATACACTGAAAATGGTGCTCATGGCCGGACTTGAACCGGCACGGATTATTAGTCCGGCGGATTTTAAGTCCGCTGCGTCTGCCGATTCCGCCACACGAGCGCGACCACAATTTTTAGTGTGCTCGAGTATCTTATCACCGATTTTTGGTACTGTCAAATTAAAGGTGAAAAATAACTGAGCGGTTTGTTTTCAGATTTCGACTTGCTATTGAAGACTATTGATGCTTGGGTTACAGAAAACTCTTATGCCAAATTTGCGACTGATTTGGCACGAGACTAGGTTTTACAGGCCATCCATGCCAGATTTGCGACTAATTTGGCACGCCGCCGGGTTTTACAAGCCATCCATGCCAAATTCGCGACTAATTTGGCACGACTAGCCCGTGTCCATATAATTGTGTAAAAAAGTATTGAATTATTCTGGTTTTCTTGCTACAATCCACAATGTAAACGTTTCCAATGTTGCGTCAGCTAATGAAACACAAGACAACAATAAAGCGTCAGCTAAAGACACAAGACAACAGACCTCGACATACCCTAAAAGCGAAACTAGTAATATCAGGCTGCAGGACACTAAAGACATTCTAAATAATTGGAAAACAATAATATAAGACGTTTATAAACAAAAGGAAAATAAACAAATCATTAAATTTAGCGGAGGTACATTATGAAGAAACTAAAAATCGGAATCATTGGTGTAGGTCGTTTGGGCTATGAACACGCTTGTAACATTGCAAGTCGCGTCCCGGGCTCAGAATTGGTTGCTATCTGTGATGGTAACTTAGCCAGAGCTCAGGAAGTTGCTGATGAACTTGGAGTTAAAGCGGTTTATACAGATCCAGCAGAGATGTGCAAGAACCCGGATGTTGAAGCAGTTGTTATTGTTACCAATACTGCGTCTCACGTAGAAATGATTAAAATTGCCATGGAAGCAGGGAAGCATGTGTTTTGCGAAAAACCCTTATCTGATACTGTTGAAAGTTGCTTAGAAGCTGAAAAAATAATTGAGGCACACCCTAATCAAATTTTCATGCTTGGCTTCATGCGTCGTTTTGATTATTCCTATCAAGTTGCTAAGAAGAAGATAGAAAATGGCGATATAGGAAAAGTTGTCCTCGTTCGTTGTTACTCCCAAGATCCAAGAGCAATCATTGAAGGAACATTAGATTATGCTCCACGTTCTGGTGGCCAGTTTATTGATATGTCAATTCATGATATTGATTTAATTCGTTGGCTTACGGGATCTGAACCCAAAAAATTGTGGGCAATTGGTGGTTGTTTCGAATTTCCGCAGTACGCAGAATGGGAAGATGGCGACAATGTTTCCTGCATGATGCAATGTGAAAATGACGCTATGGCGTTCTTTTTTGCTGGTCGTACCGCTGCACATGGCTCAGCAGTAGAAACTGAGATAGTTGGGACGCACGGAACAATTCGTATTGCAGCAGTGCCTTCAGACTCACTCATTGAAGTAATGACTGAGAACGGAGTATGCCGTGAGTGTTATCAGGACTTTGTCACAAGATGGCATGGGGCTTATATAAACATTATGGAAGAGTTCTGTGATAGTGTGGCGAACAAGCGTCCTGCTACACCTAACGTATACGATGGAACAAAATCGACCAGAATAGCTTATCGTTGTAAAGAGTCATTCTTAAAGAACGAGTTACTTTCAGTCTAATATTACCCAAGCGTTTCTTGGGTTTTAAGAAGGCATAAAGGGCAGTGTAAATGCAAAAATTTAACTTGCTTTTTGTGAAATGATACAGTATAATCACGTATAGTAAACGTTTGCAATGTTGCATTTTAACAGCATGTAGTAATAAAAAGGTATGCATCTTAAGAAATGCACGAATTGACAGTAGTCAATTGCAAACAAGAAATTGCTCATTTGAAAGGAGAAATTTGAATGAAAAAAGTAAAAGGATTGTTAGCAATGGTAATGGTCGCAGGTCTGTCCCTGGGTATCCTTGCCGCATGTGGAGGTGGAACTACCACGACTGCAGCCGCTGGTGAAACTACTAAAGCTGGTGAAACTACTAAAGCTGGTGAAACCACAGCCGCAGCTGCTGACACAGGAAGTAAAAAAATTGGTTACGCAATTAACAACATGAACGATACGTTCCAGACTTTTGTTAAAGACGCAGCAGAAGCGAAAGCCAAAGAGCTTGGTTATACCCTACAAGTCACAGACTGTAACGAAGACATTATTCGTCAACAAGATGCTGTTAAAGCATTTATCACTGATGGTGTTGCAGCCGTAGTTGTTGTGCCTGTTGATACATCAGGTATGGATCCTATCACTACTTTATGTGCTGAAGCCAATATCCCTGTTGTTTACGTCAATAGAAACCCATTTGGTCTCGACGAGTCTAAAGTGCCTGCTGGTGCTTACTTCGTTGGATCAAAAGAGTATGTTGCTGGTGAATTACAAGCTCAGCAAGGCGTCAAAGATTTAGAAGGCGTGACTGGTGGTTATGCTGTACTCCAAGGTATCCTCGGTAACGAAGGAACAACCCAACGTACACAAGCTGTCCATGACGTGCTCGGAAAAGAACTCCCTGATCTCAAAATGCTCGCAGAACAAACTGGTAACTGGCAGAAAGACCAAGGACTCACCATTACTGAGAACTGGTTGACCAACTACGGTGACGAACTGAAAGCTGTTTTTGCCAACAATGACGAAATGGCTATCGGTGCAAGCAACGCTCTGACCAGCGCTGGCCGCGATGACGTTAAAGTTTATGGTATCGATGCAACTGCTGATGGCGTAGCAGCTGTTAAAGAAGGCAAGCTTGCAGCTACCGTATTCCAAGATTCAAAAGGCCAGGGTGGCGGTGCCGTCCAAGTTGCTGTTGAAGCAGCGGAAGGCAAAGGCCCAAGTGCTCTAACCTTTATTGATTACAAATTAGTCACTAAAGATAACGCCGATACATTCGACAAATAAATTGTAGTGTTAACTATCTAAGAGGAGAGCCGTGAAAATGGCTCTCTATCTTAATCAAGAGAAAGTGATGAAGACGAGCGATGGAAAAAACTACAGATATTGGCACTGCGGGTCAAGTCATCTTAGAGATGAAAGACATCGTGAAGACCTTCCCTGGCGTTCGTGCACTTAAGGGTGTGGATTTTGACCTGAGAGCAGGTGAAGTTCATGCGTTAATGGGCGAAAACGGAGCGGGGAAATCAACCCTGGTGAAATGTTTAATCGGTATTCAACCCCCTACCAGTGGAAAAATTATTTTTGATGGCAATGAACTCGGTGAATACAATACAACCCAAGCGCTACAGATGGGTATGGCTATGGTTCATCAGGAACTATCTCCCATATTAGATAAATCCATTATGGAAAATATTTGGCTTGGCCGCGAGCCTATGAATAAGATTGGCTTAATCGATTATAAAAAAATGTTCAAAATGACCATTGAAGCATTAAAAGTCGTAGGTCTGAATACGAATCCAAAAACGTTAATGCGTGAATTGACCGTAGCCAAAATGCAGATGGTTGAAATAGCTAAAGCGATTTCTTATGACGCCAAGCTAATTATTATGGACGAGCCTAGTTCAGCTATTACCGAGACAGAAGTAGCTCAACTCTTCAAAGTCCTTCGTGAACTGCGTGAAAGCGGTACGGGTATTATCTACATCACACATAAGATGGGTGAGTTAGAAATGATTTGTGATCGCGTAACCGTCCTCAGAGATGGTGAATATATTGGCACCCATAACGTTAAAGATGTCACACAACAAGAGTTGATTAATGAAATGGTTGGACGCGAAATCACCGAGATGTTCCCCAAAATCCAAGTACCTATTGGTGAAACGCTTCTGGAAGTAAAGAATTTAAGTGATGGCAAAACGTTTAGAGACGTGAACTTTTCCGTTAGACGCGGCGAAATATTTGGCATGGCCGGATTAATTGGCGCGGGACGCACAGAAATAATTGAAACGATATTTGGCATACGTCCCAAAACCAGTGGACAGATTTTTATTAAAGGAAAAGAAGTGCATATCCGCCGCCCGGAAGATGCGATTAAACTTGGCATGGCATTGTTAACTGAAGACCGTAGAATGACTGGAATTTTTCCCATTCTTAGTGTTGCAGACAACATGATAATGGCAAATGTAAAAGAGTTCTCTAAAAAAGGCGGTTTGATGGATCGCTCTGATGTTAAAAAAATATGCAACAAATATGTGAAAGATTTGGAAGTAAAAACACCAAATTTAGAACAACAAATTCAATTTCTTTCCGGTGGCAATCAACAGAAGGTGCTGCTTGCACGCTGGCTTATGACAGAGCCAGAGATTCTGTTTTTAGACGAACCTACTAGAGGTATTGATGTTGGTGCTAAATCCGAAATCCACAAACTGTTAGGTGTTTTAGCGCAAGAGAATAAAGCAGTCATTATGATTTCTTCGGAACTGCCGGAGGTCCTTGGTATGAGTGACCGCATTATGGTTGTTTCAGAAGGAGCGGTTACTGCTATTGCTGAGAATGATAAAACGGTCACACAAGAAGTCATCATGGGCTATGCTTCGGTAAAGTAAGAGGGGTAAAAGAATGAAAGATCGAGTAAATCCGACTATAGAAAAAGAAAAATTTGATTTTTTGCGTTATTTTAAGAAATACGCCATCGTGTTTGTTATGTTTCTGCTTATCGCGTTCATTAGCATAATGAACCCGAAATTTCTTTTGCCATCAAACATATTAAACACGCTTGTTCAAACAGCCATTTACGGAATCATGGCTTTAGGTCTTACTTTTGTCATCATCACTAAAGGTATTGACCTATCTGCAGGATCGGTTGTTGCTTTGGCTGGTGTGGTGGCTGCTAGTGTAGGTCAAGCAGCTGAAGCGACCCAGAAGTATTTTCCGAATATGCCTGAAATGCACATCATTGTTCCTGTCGCTGTTGGTCTTATTATCGGTATGCTAGCAGGCTTTATCAATGGTTCATTGGTTGCTTATACAGGGATCCCACCATTTATCGCGACACTAGGTATGACAACTATTGCGCGTGGATTCGCTTTGATTTATACACAAGGAAAACCTATCAGCGGTTTGACAAAAGCAATTAACTTTTTAGGACAAGGATCTGTTTTTGGGTTCCTACAGGTACCTATACTGATTTATATCGTCCTGATTGCGGTCTGTTGGATTTTGCTCCATCATACGCGTTTTGGGACCTATTGTTTTGCCATTGGTGGAAACGTCAAAGCAGCCGAAGTGTCTGGTATTAACGTTAAGAAATACCTCATCAAGGCGTATGTGTTAGAAGGTTTCCTGCTGGGCGCAGCCGCGATAGTTTATCTTGGCAGAACGGGCTCAATGCATCCGGCAGCCGCAACTGGTTATGAACTTACCGCTATCGCAGCGACGACCATCGGTGGAACTTCCCAATCGGGTGGTGCCGGTACCATTTGGGGTGCTGTCGTAGGTGCTTTGATTATCTCCATACTGAGAAATGGTATGACACTTATGGATGTTAGCAGTTATTGGCAAAACATCGCTGAAGGCGTAATCATCATCGTTGCCGTTATCATTGACATGAGAAAAGTAAAAACTAAAAAATAAAAGTATAGGAGAACAAGATGGGAAGCGTAAAATTTGGTGTAATCGGAACAGGTCGCATTGGCCGTTTACACGTAGAAAATTTAACTAACTTAGTGCCAGAGGCCGAAGTTGTAGCTGTTGCAGATCCTTATATTGATAGCGCTCGTGAATGGGCCGAAGCGATAGGCGTTAAGGGCATCTATCAGAACTATCAAGACCTCTTAGCTGATGCGGAAGTTGAAGCAGTTATTGTAGCAAGCTCAACGGATACGCATGCCGAAATTTCCATTGCGGCAGCTAAGGTAGGGAAACAGATTTTCTGTGAAAAACCAGTAGACCGTGACATTGAGCGTATTAAAGAAGTATTGGCTGCGGTAGAAGAAGCGGGCGTGCTTTTCCAAGTCGGCTTCAACCGTCGTTTCGACCATAACTTTAAAAAGGTGGCCGATGTCGTAAAGTCTGGAGCGATTGGCGAACCACACATTATTAAAATTACTTCTAGAGACCCTGCTCCCCCGCCAGTTGAGTACATCAAAGTTTCTGGCGGTCTGTTCAACGACATGATGATTCATGACTTTGATATGGTTCGTTATCTCAGTGGTAGCGATGTTGTGGAAGTTACTGCCAAAGGCGCTGTATTGGTTGACCCCGCCATCGGTGATGCGGGCGATATCGATACTGCTATCGTCACTTTGAAAATGGCAAATGGCGCACTGGGGGTTATTGACAACAGCCGCCAGGCGGTATATGGCTACGATCAACGCGTTGAAGTATTTGGTTCCAAAGGCATCGCCAAAGCAGAAAATGATAAGCCAACAACCGTGGAAGTAAGCACAGTGGAAAACGTTACAACGGACAAGATTCCTTACTTCTTCCTTGACCGTTATACGGGCGCTTTCGTCGACCAATTTAAGTATTTTATTGCTGCAGTACGTGGCGAAGAAAAACTGATGGTTGATGGTATTGATGGCTTACGTTCGGTAGAAATTGCTGAAGCCGCTACACGCTCATTAAAAGAAGGGCGTACTATCAGCCTCTAATGAGAAAGGGGAGTGCGGTTCTTGACTGTACTCTCTGCTTTTTTGGAAGTGAGTAAGAATTGTCTAAGAGTGCGTTGAATTCTGACCATAAAAAGCTAATGCTGGTTGTGGTTTTGCTCTGGGCTTCAGTTTACAGTTATGTACCTTACCAAGCAGTTCATTTAAGGAGTCTAGGGACCGGCAGTATACTTTTAGGTTTTGTCCTGAGTGCTTATGGGATACCACAACTTATATTACGCATTCCTTTGGGCATGTATGTAGATCGCATTCGACAGGAAAAAAAGATCATGCTGATCGGTATGGGCATGCCGTTTTTAGCATCCCTGATTAGGCTTGTTTTTAACACACCGTATGCCTTCTTACTAGCTAATCTATGCTCTGGTATGGGAGCAGCGACTTGGGTCATCTTTATAGTAGATTTTTCAAATCGCAGACCAGACAAAAGTCTCCAAAACAGCATGGCTTTAATCAATTCGGCGAACCAAGCTGGCATCTTATTGGCCTATCTCGCGAGTTTGGCATTCTATCCTATAACAGGAATGCCTGGCTTGTTGTTTATCTCCATGAGTGCAGCAGTTTTGGGATTCATATTAGTTGCTAGTTTAATAAAGACACCGCAAGTAGAAGGACGTGAGGCTGAACTTGAGTCAGGATTGGAGAATAGGTCACACAAGATACTGAAAAAACCTCAAGTTTGGCAATATGCTGTTTTTGGTTTTTTACAGATTGGTTTAGTCCATGCGACAGTGCAAGCATTTTCGCTTCAACATGTAAAAAATCTCGGTGGAAGCGACTTGCAGATCGGTTTGATGAATGTGGTCTTTATGGCGACTTCGGTTGTAGCTTCTGTTTTTGCCGGGACGCAGACCTTAAGAAGAATGGGTGCTAGAAAAGTATTACCTTTTGTGCACCTATTGATGGCAGTTTATTGCTTCTTAGTACCTTTGCTAAAGACCGTAAACCTACTATTGTTACTGCAGCTTGTTGCTGGAGTTTACGCTGGTATGGTAGCACCATTTGCCGTTGCAGAAGCGACTAAGGGCATAGCACTACGTTACTACAACACTGCCGTAGGTGTTTACCAGGCAGGAGTAGGTTTAGGAATAACCATCATGCCTGCTTTGACAGGCACTTTGATAGCTAAACTCGAACTTACAAGAACTTATTTTGTCTTGGCGATTTTGAGTTTACTTGTTGCAATTTATGCAATCGCTCTAAATAGAACAAATCGATTGACAATAATTCGATAAGGATTTAAACTTAATGTAAACGTTTCCGAAAACTAATTATTAGACTTAGATATATAGGGAAAACACACTAAAACAGACTTTTAAGGAGAAAAGCGATGACAGAACGAATCAGACTTACAATGGCACAGGCTCTTGTACGATTCTTAGACAATCAGTACGTTGAGCAAGATGGTGTTGAGAACAAATTTGTGAATGCCGTATTTGGTATTTTTGGTCATGGTTGCGTGACGGGTGTTGGTGAAGCCTTGGAGTTTACTGATCATAGTCTACGCTTTTATCAGGGCAAAAATGAGCAGGCTATGGGCCTTGCTGCCATGGCTTTTGCGAAACAAAAAAATAGAAAAGAAATAATACCCTGTGTTTCTTCGATTGGGCCTGGCGCTACGAACATGGTTACCGCAGCTGCTTGTGCGACTGCTAATCGTATTCCTTTATTGCTTTTGCCAGGTGATACCTTCGCTTGCCGCCAACCAGATCCAGTCTTACAACAAGCCGAGATATTCTCCTCAGTCGGCGCAACGGTCAATGATGCATTCAAGGCTGTCTGTCATTATTTCGATCGTATCAACCGTCCCGAGCAGTTAATGTCAGCTGCGATCAATGCCATGCGTGTGCTAACAGATCCTGCAGATACGGGTGCCGTTTGCTTAGCTATGCCCCAAGATGTTGAAGCTGAAGCGTATGATTATCCGGCATATTTCTTTGAAAAAAGAGTGTGGCATTTGGACCGTAGACCGTTGACGGATGCACAAACAAAGCGTGCCGCAGAACTTATAAAAAATAGCAAACGCCCGCTCATGATTTTAGGCGGAGGTGTAAAGTATTCTGAAGCAGGGCAAGCGTTTACTGATTTTGCCGAGAAACATGCCATACCTTTTGGTGAAACACAAGCAGGTAAAGGCTTAGTCGCCTGGGACCATGCTTTCAATCTAGGTGGAATTGGTGTTACGGGAACCGCCGCAGCCAATCATTTTGGTGCGCAAGCCGATCTGGTTATTGGTGTAGGTACGCGCTTTAGTGACTTTACCACGAGTTCGAAATGGCTTTTTCAAAACCCCGACGTAAAATTTATATCCCTCAATATTTGTCCCTTTGATGCGTATAAGATGAACGCTGAGGCAATCATTGGCGATGCGAGAGAAGGCTTGAATGCAATTTCTAATGAACTCGCAGATTATCGTACGGAGCTTGACCAAGAAGTTAGTGACCACAAAGCGAAATGGGATGCTGAAGTCGAGCGTCTAGGACAAATTGAACTTGAAGAAGGGCTCAGTCAAACAACGGTTGTCCGTACGATTAACGAATTCATGGATGACCACGATGTCGTCGTTTGTGCAGCTGGTAGTTTGCCAGGAGACTTACAACGCATGTGGCGTCCTGGTGATAGCGCAAGTTACCATGTTGAGTACGGTTATAGCAACATGGGTTACGACTTGAACGGTGCCTTAGGTGTAAAAATGGCACAGCCTGAGTCTGAGGTTTTTGCGATGGTTGGGGATGGTGGTTATCTCATGCTCAACAGTGAAGTTTACACTGCAGTTCAAGAAGGACTAAAACTTAATATTTGCCTCTTTGATAACTCCGGCTGGGGTTGCATTGAAAACCTGCAAAACAGTAAAGGCGGCAATAGTTATGGTACGCAGTTCACCTCTCGTGACCATAAAACTGGTGAGTTAACTGCTCCTCACATCCCGGTAGATTATGCTATGAATGCTGAATCTCTGGGCTGTAAAGGCTATACCATTCGGACAATGGATGAACTTAAAGCAGCTCTGGAAGATTCTGCAAAAGAAACACGTCCAGTTCTTTTTGACATCAAAGTTGTTCCTGGAAGCATGACAGATGGCTATCTTTCTTGGTGGAGAGTTGGCGTCGCAGAAGTATCTAATGGCGAAGCAGTACAAGCAGCCTACCAAGACATGTTGCCCTTTATTAAAGCCTCCAGAGACTATTAATAAAAAAAGATGTCAGGCAACGATTGAATAAGTTAACAATTAGATTTATAGACACATATCGGAGGTAGAAAGATGCTGAACAAAGAAAAAGTCAAATTAGCGATTGCCCCAATCGCCTGGACAAATGATGATATGCCAGACTTGGGAGCTGAAAACACATTTGAACAATGTGTGAGTGAGATGGCGCTGGCTGGATTCACAGGCTCAGAAGTTGGTTGTAAATATCCTAAAGATCCTGCAGTTCTAAAACCCTTGCTAGATATTCGTGGTTTGGAAATCTGCAATCAGTGGTTTTCTTCATTGGTTTTCTCTGAGGGAGTGGACGTAACACTTGCTAATTTGAAGGAACAACTCAAATTTTTGAAAGCCATGGGAGCAAGCGTTATTGGCGCCTCCGAACAAGGCAACTCAATTCAAGGTAAAGACCTGCCAGTTTTTAAAGACAAAGCAGTGCTTACCGATGATCAATGGAAGATTTTTGCCGATGCCATTAATCAAATGGGTCAAATCGCAAAAGATGAAGGCTTTACTTTTACCTATCACCACCATATGGGCACTTGCGTTCAAACACGCGAAGAAACGCGAAGATTTTTAGAGATGACCAATCCGAAAACGGTTTCACTCTTGTTTGATAGTGGACATTTTGCATTCTCAGGCGAAGATCCGTTGGAATGCCTCAAAGAGTTCGTCTCGCGCGTTAAACATGTGCATCTGAAAGACGTTCGTGGAGCAGTGGTGGCGCAAGCCAAAGCTGAAAATTGGTCATTCTTACAAGCTGTTAGAGCGGGTGCATTTACAGTGCCAGGTGATGGAGACATCGATTTTAAGCCTATCTTCGACGTTCTTGCCGCTAATAACTATGAGGGCTGGATGGTAGTCGAGGCTGAACAAGACCCTGCTAAAGCTAACCCATTCGCGTATGCAAAGAAGGCTAGAGAATATATTTTAGAAACAGCAGGAATTTAATTAACGAAAGGGATACTTATGTATATAAAAGGAAAACCAGTCTTAGACTACGGTTACAATGTAATTACCGCTATGGATGGCGTACATGCAGAAGCATTGATGGATAACGATATCCTGAAGCTTAGGGCAGGCGAACGCGTGACAGAATCTCAAAATCTTGAGAGGGCTTATCTGCTTACTTATGGCAAAATCGAGCTCCGCTGGGACGACTCAACACAAATCATCGAGCGCCCCAATTGCTTTGACTATTCCCCATGGGTTTTGCATGTCGATAAAACCGTGCAGGTTGAAATTGTTGCTTTATCCGATGATTGTGAGATTTGCATTTCACGTACAGATAATGAAACGACATTTCCTGCCAAGCTATATACTCCAGAAGAATGTCGTTCTGAAATGCGCGGCGAAGGCACCATGAACGAAACGTCTACACGTACAGTCAGAACCGTTTTTGACCGCAGCAATGCACCTTATGCAAACTTAGTCATTGGCGAGGTTATCGGGTTTCCAGGTCGCTGGTCCAGCTATCCTCCGCATCATCATCCACAACCTGAGGTGTATTACTATAAACTTTGCCCGCCCTATGGCTATGCCCATGGTGAATGTGGGGATGATGTTTACAAACTTTATGAAAACGATGCAGTCCTGATTCAAGAAGGTGAAGTACACAGCCAAGCTGCAGCTCCCGGATACGCCTTGTGGTATCTCTGGGTGATTCGCCACTTGGATAACAACCCCTACATTACCCCGACTTTTGTTGAAGAACACAAGTGGGTGCAAGATAAAGAAGCAAAATTCTGGCCAGAAAAAACGTACGACAAATGGTGAGAGTAAGGGGGCTGACTTATGGTAACAATTAAGGATATAGCAAGAGAAGCAGGCGTATCTTATGCAACCGTTTCGCGCGCACTTAATAATGTTTCTGGTACCAAAGACAGCACAGCCAAACGCATCAAAGAAATAGCTAAAAGCATGGGCTACCAGCGGAATACGCTGGCAGCCGGCTTAGTAACGAAACGGACCAATACGATTGGTTTTATTTTGCCAGAAATAGCCAACCCATTCTTTACAAAAATTTTAAGTGCTGTAAGTAGCGTGGCCGATGAGTACGACTTGACCGTATTGATTTGTAGCACAGGCTGGGATACGGAGAAAGAGTGGAAAGAGCTAAAAACCTTAAGCGAACGCCGAGTCGATGGTATTTTACTATACCCATCCAGCGATTTGAGTAAAGTGGATAAGCGCTTGGAAGCGATTGATACACCCTTAGTGCTTTTCGGAGACATCTCTGAGAAGTCGGTCACCAGGCATAGAACAGTTAATATGGACAACATTTTGGCCGGCAGATTGGCATTGGAACATATTTTGGCTTGTGCTTACAAAAGAATCGCGTTCCTTGGTGGACCGAGCAAATCTGCATCGAGCGTGGCCCGACTAAAAGGTGTGCGAGAGGCGCTTGCAGATCGCGGTTTAGAACTCGATGAAGCAAACGTCAGTGAAGAAAAATATACCATTGAAAGTGGCTATAACCGTTGTAAAAAAATGCTAAAACGTTCTAAAAGCAAAAGACCCGATGCGTTTATTTGTGGAAATGACTTGATTGCATTAGGCGCATTACAAGCTGTTTTAGAGTCTCCCTATGAAGTAGGGAAAGACATAGGCGTTATGGGTTTTGACGATGTTGAATATGCTGCATTGCCACAAATTCAGTTGAGCACCGTGCGTGTCCCTTGCGAAAAAATGGGCGTAATAGGAACGCATATGCTCTTACAAGAAATCTTTAGCGATAACGAGCGTTTTAGCAAAATTCAAGTCAACGAGACCATGAAACCAGAGCTAATTCAACGCAAAACCACGAGAGGAGGACAATGATGAATTTATCTGTTGCCATTGGGCATAGACAGGAGGACTTTGTCCTGCCAGAAAAGAATCTATTAGATGTATTAGAACAAAATGACGTTTCAGTAGACCTTACCGGAGAGGCATGTGTTCGTGAATCATTGAAAAATCCAATTGGCAGCAAAGCTTTGAGAGACATTGTTAAGCCAGGTGAAAAAATTGTTTTAATAACCTCTGACATAACTCGTCCGCTTCCTTCGTATTTGGTCATTCCAGCTATTTTAGACGAGCTTAACGCTGCGGGTTGTAAAGACGGAGACATAACTATAGTGTTCGCTCTAGGCTGCCATCGCTTCCATACTGAAGCGGAAATGCGCAAACTTGTGGGTGATGCAGTTTTTAATCGTGTTCGTTGCATTGACGGTGATTTAAATAATGTCGTGAAACTTGGATTTACAAAAGGTGGTACGCCAGTTGACGTTGTCCGTGAGGTTGCTGAAGCGGATAGGCGTATTGGTATAGGCAATATTGAATATCATTATTTTGCTGGTTATAGCGGAGGCGCAAAAGCGATTATGCCTGGGGTGTCAACCAGAGAAGCCATACAAGCAAACCATAGCAGAATGGTGGAAGAGGGTGCTTTTGCCGGTAATATTGATAGCAACCCTGTACGCTTGGATATTGAGGAGGCCGTAGGTCAATTCTGCCCTTTGGATTTTATCGTAAATGTAGTGCTCGACGAGCATAAGAAAATTATCTACTGTGTGAGTGGTGACTACATTCAAGCACATCGGGTAGGATGCACGTTCCTAGATAGTCTATATCGTAAAGAAGTATGTTATCGCGCTGACATTGTGATTGTTTCACAAGGTGGTGCACCTAAAGATTTAAACATGTATCAAACCCAAAAAGCTCTAGACAATGCCAAGCATGCTGTCAAAAAGAACGGCACCATTATTTTGGTGGGTTCTTGTGCTGAGGGCATGGGCGAAGAAGTGTTTGAGGAATGGATGCTTGCGGCAGTCAAACCTGAGGATTTAACCAATCGCATAAAACAAGAGTTTATTTTAGGTGGACATAAAGCTGCAGCTATAGCAATGGTGCTAGACCTTGCAGAAGTCTATCTTGTTTCAGATATGCCAGATGCGTTTGTGGAATCAATTTTTATGAAGCCATTCCCGTCGGTGCAAGCTGCACTTGACGCAGCCTTTATTAAACAAGGAGCCGAGGCGCAAGTCTTAGTTATGCCCTATGGCGGCTCCACATTACCTTATTGTCCAACTCCAGCTGAATAGCTGAAGGGAGAATGTATAAACACAAAACGAATAACAAATCATGATGGAGGAACAAAATGAGCAAAGTTAAAGTTGGTGTAGCAGGTTACGGTGTCATTGGTCAGCGTTTAGCAGATGGCGTCGCATTACAAGAAGACATGGAACTCGTCGGTGTGGCGGATTTAGCGCCAACCTTATCCGTACGTGCGTTAAAAGAAAAAGGCATGCCTTACGACTTATATTTGGTCGATGGCGCAGACAAATCCAAGTTCGATGAACTGGGCATCCCGGTTGCCGGCAATTTTGAAGATTTGGTCAACAAAGTTGACATTATGTTGGACTCCGCACCTGGTGGTGTTGGTGCGAAAAATAAAGAGGTTTATGAACGTCTTGGCAAAAAGGCAATCTTCCAAGGCGGCGAGAAAAATAGCGTTGCTAACGTATTCTTCCACGGTTATGCAAACTTTGAAAAAGGGGTTGGCGAAGATTATTTGAAACTGACTTCTTGCAATACGACTGGCTTAATCCGCACAGTTGACTGTTTGGATCGCGCATATGGTGTAGAGAAAATTGCCATCACCATTATCCGCCGTGTGGCAGATCCCGGTGACTACCATCGTGGTTTAACCAATGCACTGCAAATGGATAAAGCCCCAAGCCATCAAGCCGTTGACCTCATGACAATCATGCCCCATGTAGAAGCGACAGGCATTCTCGTTCATACACCTGTAACCCACGGACATATCATCACGGTTTTGGCGACTGGTAAAGAAAAAATCACCAAAGAAATGGCACTTGAAGCATTCAGCCAACATGATCGTATCCGTGTTGTGCGTCTAGAAGATGGCTTCCTAGGAAATGCCTCCTTCTTCCGCTATGCCAGAGATCTTGGTAATCCGCGTGGTGACATGTACGAAATCGGCATTTGGGAAGACAGCATCGTGGAAAGTGGCGACGACATTATGTTCGCAATCAACATCCCACAAGAAGCCGTTACCATTCCCGAGTCACTGGATGCTGTGCGCGCTGCAATGAAAATGCAGACAGACCGTGAGAGCGGCACTGCGGCTACAAACGGATTCTTGGGGTTAGGCAAATGGAAACAAAAATAAAAATGCGCTCGTTGCAGGATTGTGATCTTGCTGGCAAAACGGTTCTCGTACGCCTGGACATCAACTCACCCATAGATCCAAGCAGCAAGAAAATTGTTAACGAAAACCGTATCAAAAAAAGCTTGCCAACACTACGCTATCTTGTTGAACAAGGATCAAAAATTGTTCTCATAGCACATCAAGGGGATACCTTGGACTATCAAAATTTAATCCCTATGGCGGAGCATGCCGAAAAGCTCTCCGCCCTCTTGGGCATTAATGTTGACTATATTGACGACGTTTGTGGACCAGCTGCAATCGAGGCTGTTAAGCAAGTTAAACCGGGCGAAGCGATCTTTCTAGGAAACCTACGCTATCTTGCGGAAGAAATGTCTAGCTTTGAAACGGTCGTTAAACTAAGTCCACAAGAGATGACTAAAACATGGTTAGTGCGTAGTCTTGCACCAGTATGTGATATCTACGTTAACGAGGCATTTTCAGCCGCTCATCGCGCTTGCCCCTCCATGATAGCTTTCCAAGAAGTCCTTCCTACCGCTGCAGGAGAACTTTTACTACAAGAATATTCTGCTCTGAGCACGGTGCTTAATGCCGCAGAAAAACCTTCGGTTTTTGTACTGGGTGGTGCTAAAATATCCGATGCTTTTGGCATGATGGAGCAGGTTTTAGCCAATGGTACGGCTGATCGCATCTTAACTTCAGGTGTTACCGGTGTCGTTTTTCTTTTGGCAAAAGGCATTAAAGTAGGTCAGAAATATGAGCAATGGCTGGCAGATAAAGACTTCTTAGGATTCGTTCAACCTGCTAAAGCTTACCTTGAAAGCTATGGCGACCGCATTGAGCTGCCTACCGATTTAGCCTATGCTCAAGACGGTGTCCGCAAAGAAATAAGAGTCACTGATCTCCCTTTGGATGATGCTTCATTCCTGGATATTGGTAGTGACACGATAGCGCGGTATGAAACGATTTTGGCAGATGCGAAAACGATTTTTGCCAATGGTCCGGCAGGCGTTTATGAAGATCCTCTATTTACGAATGGTACCCAGTTTATTTGGGAAGCAGTGGCGAAATCCGCAGCCTATTCTGTTATCGGAGGAGGAGATACCGTTAGCTCAGCAGCGAAGTTTATCGACTTGAAAGATATCAGCTACGTTTGTACGGCAGGTGGAGCGATGGTGCGTTTTATGACCGGGAAACCTTTGCCACTCGTGACCGCAATGGAAGAAGCTTTCGCCCGAGAGACTAAGGCTTAAGAAAGGAAGACAAATGGAAAAAATGGAATTACTGGAACTGCAGCGCTT
>CAZNNL010000019.1:16444-28875 GCA_964574395.1 uncultured Oscillospiraceae bacterium
ACGCTAAACCAACCGGGCACCAAACTGCCCAGTCACTGCGACCGCAAACTAACCCCAGGCATTGACATGACCACCGGTTCTTTAGGTCAAGGTACGTCTACGGCTATGGGTATGGCTTTGGGACGCAAATTACAAGGCAAAGATAGTCGCGTTTACTTGGTCGTTGGAGACGGAGAATGTAACGAAGGGCAAGTTTGGGAGGCCGCACTTTTTGCTGCCCAACAAAAGCTTGATAACCTTGTGATGTTTGTAGACTACAACGGTAAACAGCTTGATGGCTATACCGACGACATCTTGGCATTAGGTGATCTTGATAAGAAGTTTGAAGAATTTGGCTTCTTTACCCAACGCATCGACGGTGCAGATATTGAGGCTTTGAATAAGGCTTTGGAAGCTGCAAAAAACACCAAAGGCAAACCTTCTTGCATCGTGCTGAATACTGTCAAAGGCAAAGGCATTAAAGCATTAGAAGACATGCTACTCAACCACCACATTCAACTCAGCGGTGAATTCATAGAAGAAGCTGAGCTAGAACTTGGTGACAATCTGAAGAAAATCGAGGAGGAAATCGCTTTATGTTCAAAGTAATTTATGATGGTAGTCCTGAAGATGCTTTGCACAAATCGGTCTTTGCCGAAACGGTGCAAGCACTGTCAGCTGAGGATGCAGATGTCATCTACTTGGACTGCGATTTGATGAACTCTTCCGGTACTTATAAATTCTGGCAAGACCACCCTGAGCGCGTTATCAACTGCGGTATATCCGAAGCGAACATGATGGGTGTGGCGGCTGGCTTATCAGCGGTAGGGAAGAAACCTTATACCCATACCTTCGGTCCTTTCGCTTCCAGACGTTGCTATGACCAAGTATTCTTATCCATAGGTTATGCGGGAAATAGCGTGCGCATCTTTGGTTCTGATCCTGGCGTACAAGCTGCCTTCAATGGCGGCACACACATGCCCTTTGAAGATATGGCATTGATGCGTGCAGTACCTACCTCCACTGTCCTAGATATAGCGGACGCAGTGCAGCTAGCTGCAGTGTTGCGTTTGATTAAGGATCGTGAAGGTTTGACATATCTACGTTCCACCCGTAAAAACTACAAGAAAATCTACTCTGAGGATTCTCAGTTTGAGATTGGCAAAGGTAATATTTTACGCGATGGTAAAGATCTGACAATTATCGCCACCGGCATGATGGTCAGCGAAGCCATGGCAGCAGCGGAATTACTTGAAGCCAAAGGCATATCTGCACGTATCGTTGATATGTTCACTGTCAAACCGATTGATGAGGACTTAGTGCTGCGCTGTGCTGAAGAAACGGGTGCCATTCTAACGACTGAAAATCACAACATCATTGGCGGTCTAGGTGATGCGGTAGGCGCAGTCTTGCTTGCTAACAAACCCGTCCCCATGATCAAGCATGGTGTAAATGATAGCTTCGGCGAAGTTGGTCCTGCGGATTACTTGGCCAAACAGTTCGGACTGACTCCTGAAGAAATAGTCAAACAAGCTGAAGCACTGCTGAAACGTAAAGGCTAAAAACTACAAGTAAAGAGTGATAGAACAATAGAACCGCTTCATTTCAGATGAGGCGGTTTTTTCACGTAGCTGGGGCCCCCCTGTGCCAAATTAGCGACTAATTTGGCACGACGCCAAGGTCTACAGCCATCCATGTCAAATTTGCGACTAATTTGGCACGGCGCTAGGACTCACACCACCACAACTAACATAAAAACCTACAACATAGATGTCGGAAAAATAAACAAAACAGTCTGAAAACCAAAACACAAGAAAGAATCGATTCGATAAAATTTCAGTTGATACTGGAAGGAAGGTTTGAAGATGACGGAAGCAAAATCACTCAATGCGATTGTGAACATGAAAAAAATCAGTAAAGCTTACGGTCCTGTTCAAGCTTTGGATGACGTCGAGCTCAGTCTTTATCCAGGTGAAGTCGTGGCGCTGATGGGCGAGAATGGTGCTGGAAAATCCACATTAATGAATATACTTAGTGGATCAACGCAAGAAGATACAGGAATAATTGAAATTGACCAAGTTGTCACCCCTATAAGATCACCACTCGTAGCACAACAAGTCGGCATATCAAAAATCCATCAAGAACTCCAGATTGTCCCTGAACTAAATGTTGCAGAAAACATATTTCTTGGTCGTTGGCCCCAAAACAAGCTTGGGCAAGTGAATTTCAAACAAATGAAAGAAGATGCAAGAGTCTTCATTAAACAACTTGACTGGGAAATCAATCCAGACCGAAAAATGAAAGATCTTCGCATTGGTGAGCAACAGCTTGTTGAAATCGCTAAGGCACTCGCTTTAAATTCTCGCGTCATTATTATGGATGAACCTACATCCGCTTTAAGCGAAACCGAAGCAGATCGTCTATTTACTGTCATTAGAAGACTAAAAGATGAAGGCAAGAGCGTGGTTTACATTACGCACAGGATGGACGAAGTTTTCAGAATCGCGGACAGACTCGTAGTGCTTCGAGATGGTCGTAACGCCGGCGAAAAAATGACAAAAGACAGTTCCAATGCCGAGATAATCAAAATGATGGTCGGAAGATCCATGGAAAACCAATATCCTAAGCGTGATGTAAGTATTGGAGGCGTTGTTCTAGAGCTTAAGGACCTCAACTATAAGCCAGCAGCAAATAGTTTTCGTAGGCCATTAAAAGATATTTCTCTCAGAGTAAATTCAGGTGAAGTTTTAGGTGTCGCGGGCTTAGCGGGTGCTGGTCGTTCTGAACTCTTAGAAAGCTTAGCTGGACGGTTTGGTCGTCAAGTCACTGCAGAGATAAGCATTGACAATAAAGCTATCAAAATTAATACACCCGAAGAGGCGATACGCTCAGGGATTATCTTAGCCACCGAGGACCGCAAGGGAACAGGTCTAGTTCTCGGTAGGAGTATTGGTGAAAATCTGAGCTTACCGCTTTTGAAAAAATACAGTCGTCTTGGGGTTATGAACGGCTCCAGAGAACGTAAAGATTGGAAAGAGTATATGGCCAAGCTTCGCGTGAAGGCTCCAAGCTCACGTAGCTTAGTGAGTTCTCTTTCCGGTGGTAATCAACAGAAAGTAGTGCTAGCACGCTGCCTCCTTACAGAGCCCAAAGTACTCTTGCTCGACGAACCGACTCGCGGAATTGACGTTGGAGCTAAAGAAGAAATATATATCATTATCAACCAATTAGCAGAGCAAGGTTTAGCAGTCATTGTCGTGTCCTCAGAGTTGCCCGAATTAATTGGTATTTCCGATCGTATAGTAGTTCTTTGTGAAGGTGAGTTAACCGGAGAGTTTGAAACGCACACGGTAAGCCAAGAAATGATTTTGCATAGTGCTACACGTCAAGACGAAAGTCATGCGTGAGCTTGGGGAGGGAAGATGAACAAGAAAGATACAACTACTATTAATAAAGCAGAGCTGTTTGACGGCAAAAATAAAAAGCATGTCCTCACAGTCTTAAAAACTTTTCAAAGCTATATCGCTCTAATTATTATTTTTATCGTCGGCACGGCGATTAATGTTAGAAACGGACAGAATATTTTCCTAGATGTTCGTAACTTGATGAATGTTATGCGTTCAATTTCTGAAACAGGCATCTTGGCAATTGGTATGACCATGATCTTAATCCTTGGTGATATTGATCTATCCGTTGGCTCTGTTGTCGCGCTAGTAGGTACAGGTTGTGCTTCGTTAATGGTACGTAATCAACTCGGATTAGTACCCTCGATCGTCATTTCTCTAGCTATTGCTGCTGCTTATGGTTTTTTCAACGGACTTTGTGTAACCAAACTAAAACTACAAGCTTTTATCGTAACCTTGGCTTCGATGAACATTGCCCGAGGTTTAGCGCGCTATTGGTCAAATGGCGTAGGTATTCCACTTTCGTACGGTACGGGAGAGGGTCAAGCTCCCCCTGCGTTTGGTTTATTACAAGAACGAATTGGTGGTGTAGTCCCCGCGCCAGTGATCGTGTTCTTGATTCTATTAGTCATTTTTCAGTTTGTCTTATCAAAATCAAGTTTCGGACGAAAAATGTACGCCTTAGGTGGAAACAAGAAAGCGAGTTACTTAGCAGGTATCAATGTTGATAGAGTGAAAATTCTTGCTTTTGTGCTCTGCAGCAGTTTAGCAGGTGTAGCTGCGATGATTCATGCTGCACAAATTAGCCAAGGCGGTCCAAACGAAGGTATGGGTTATGAACTAAACGCAGTAGCTGCGTGTGCTATCGGTGGCACCAGTTTAGCTGGAGGCAAAGGCACCATGGTTGGGAGTCTAATCGGTGCAATCATCCTTGGTTTACTGGACAATATTTTAGGCCTTAAAGGCGTCAATTCTAATATTCAACTAGTTGTTAAAGGATTGCTAATTATTATTGCTGTCTTTATGCAAGCTGAACGACAGGTTGAGTAGAAGCTTATTTGTATGGCAAAACTCTACATGGCTAGAGATAAAAAAATAGTCGTAGTGCCATGAAATACGACAAATAATTAGGAGGAAATAATAATGAAAAAAATGATGAGCAAAATATTAAGTTTTGGCTTAATTGCAGGTCTCATGCTTGCTGCTGTTTCTTGTGGTGGCGGTACAACAACTGTAGCTTAAACGACGGCTGCTGGTGAAACCAAGGCTGGCGAAACACAGGCTGTTGAGAAGAAAGACAAATACATCATTGGTATGTCTCAATGTAACTTGGGCGAACCTTGGCGTGTAGCTATGAATGATCAGATAAAAATGGCTGCTGACAAGCATCCCGAATTCGAAGTGATTTTTTCAGATGCTGCTCAAGATAACTCTAAACAAATTGCAGACATTCAAAGCTTTATCCAGCAGAAAGTAGATTTGATTATCACTTCTCCGAATGAAGCTACACCTTTGACGAATGTTGTTAAAGAAGCTTATGAGGCAGGCATCCCCATAATTCTCTTGGATCGTAAAATTGATGGAGACACCTACTCTCAGTTCATCGGTGCTGATAACGTGGACATGGGCAAACAGGCTGGTGAGTATGTAGCCAAAACATTACTTCCAGATGGCGGAAAAGTTTGTGTTATCAAAGGTCTTGAAGGAACATCTGGCGGTATCGACCGCGACAATGGCTTTAAAGAAGGTATCAAGGCAAACGATAAAGTAGAAATTATAGCTTCAAATAACGCAGATTGGTTGCGCGAAAAGGCAATCACTATCGCAGAAGAAATGCTTCAAGCGAATACTGAAATTGACCTTTTCTTAGCACTTAATGATCCTATGGCTGAAGGTGCATACATTGCAGCGAAAAATGCCGGCCGTGAAAAAGATATTCTTTTTGTAGGCTTTGATGGCTTGCCCACACCTGATGGCGGTATCAAGAGTGTTATTGAAGGACGTATCAGCATGACACAGGTCTATCCGACCGGTGGTGCAGAGGCAATTGAGAATGCGTACAACCTTTTAGTAAATGGCACGCCTCTCGAGAAAAATGTCACTTTGAAATCAGAAATAGTCGTTCCGGATAATGCAGAAGAATTACTTGCCAAGTATGGCGGAAAATAATAACTTGTTTATAAATCCCATGGCTGTCTGCTAAGCTATGTTTAGTAGGCAGCCTATTTTTAATTTCGAGCTTTTACGTGAGGGTTCATGATAAAAGGGTTTAGACAATTTAGAAAAAAATCATTGCGCAACACCTTGGTGTTGTTTAATGCATTTATAATTGTTTTTGTCATAACCATGGTGAGTTATAGTGGACAATACTATTACCAACAGCAGTTCGAAAAACGTGAACTAGAACAGATAATGCATTTGCAACGCCAAGTTCAATTGTCATTTGATGAGCGCTTGCACTCTATCGAACAAAGCATCAGCCTTATGTTGAAAGATGAGAAACTTATCCAAGCTTTCGATATATCTCAGGCACAGTCACTGAGTGCTGGGCAAAGTCGCCTTGATCAAGAAAGCGCTTTGCGACATATGATGAAAAACTATAGCGAAATTTATCCAGAATATTTGAATATCTTACTAACGGATGCAAACGGAGAGGTCTACTACTCCAATGATGCTTACAGATTAAATCAGAGTAGTTTTCGGAGCGAACAATGGTTTACAGATGCTACGCAGAAACCTAATCAGTTCAACTATTACTTCCACTCGGCTATTCGCAACCTAGCAAGTTGGCGTCAATATAGTGACAATAATTATATAAGTTTTTCTAAGGCGATTTTATCTCCTATTGATGGCAAAACGATAGGCGTTGTACTCCTTGATATTAACTTAGAACCTTTTAAGCAAGAGTATAGCGAGCTAGTCAATCCAGCCTCTGCCTTCCTGTTTTTCATGAATAATGAAGGACAAGTCGTCCTTAGTCCGGAAAATGGCTTAGCGTATCGGGTACGGCCAAGCTGGTTTGAAGGTAAGCAACAAGGCATCATGCAAAGCATGCTTGAAGGCCAGCGGTACAATATTTTCTTTCAGCGCTCAGAGGACTTCGACTTAGTATTGGTTAGTCTTTATGACGCTGCTTTTTTAGAACCTGCTCAAAAGCAGTTTCAGATAACTAGCTTAGTCATTGGATTTATTGCCTTGAGTTTTGCCCTACTCTGGTCCCTTTACTATTTGTCGGAAATAACTAATCCCCTTTCCAAGTTGTCCGTGCTTATGAAGCGTGCAGAGGATGGCGAATTAGACGTAAGCTTTCGCGAACGATGTGTGGGTGAAATTGAGGCATTGGGTGAATCCTTTAATCAGATGTTGCAACGCATACGTCTTTTGATGGATAAAAATAAAGTAACGGAAGAAGAAAAGAGAGAGGCGGAGATACGTATTTTACAAGAGCAGTTGAAACCGCATTTTCTCTATAATACTTTGGATACTATTGTGTGGATGGCCAGAAAAGATGAGACAGATGACATCATTCACTTTACTAAGGCTCTTTCATCATTCTATCGTGTAGCTTTGAGTGGTGGTGCGGAATACATTCCTTTACAGTTAGAACTTGATCTTATTCGTAATTATATGGAAGTTCAGATGGTCAGATACCCAGATTTGTTTTCTTTCGAGATTGATTGTCCAGAGCATCTTTTGCCGAGCGAAATATTACGTATGATACTCCAACCCTTGGTAGAAAATGCAATCTACCATGGCTTTAAAGAGACTGAGCCTAAAGATGCAAAAATTACAATTACAGTCACGGAGGAAGAAGGGCTCATTTGTATAAAAATTGAAGACAATGGTGTGGGCTTAAGTGAAGATGAGATAATTAGCTTGAATTACTTTTTAAACACGGGAGAAGGCAGTAGCGTCGCAAATTATGGTTTAATCAATGTTTACAAACGTCTGGCTTTAAGCCAGGGTGAAGGACCATGGCTCCAAGTTGAGAAAGCTGGAACGCAAGGCCTGTGCGTTATTTTGCGCTATAGAAAGCGTTGATGAGGGGAATATGTGGAACTTGTTAATTGCTGACGATGAACGTCACATACGTGAAGGACTTAAAGATATCATTGGCGAAATGGGCTTGCCTCTTAAGATTGTAGGTGTTGCAGCAAATGGCCAGGAAGTTTTAGATAAGCATGTCAATAAAGAAATAAATCTCATGATATTAGACATTTGTATGCCTAAGCTTTCAGGTCTGGATCTGATCCGTAAATTGAGGGAGCTTGAAAAAGAAGATTGTCCTTTGGAAATAATTATTTTATCAGGCTTTGATGAGTTCAGTTATGCCAAAGAAGCGCTAAGTCTTAGAGTAAGTGCGTATTTGTTAAAACCTGTCGATGAGAATGAACTGTATGACACCATCAAACAAGCGCTTGCACGCTTAGAACAAACGCAGAAACAAAAGGAGTATCTTTTTGCCCTCAAGAAATATTTAGGTTATGAGAATACGGAAACCACGACATTTTCAGACTTGGTAACCGATGCACTTCATCTTATTGAGGGTAATTTCTCCAATGCGGCTTGGGATTTGAATGCTGCTGCACAAACGCTTAACTGCCATCCTGACCATTTGATCGCAAGCTTAAACAAGAAACACAGCATTCTTTCAAAGACCATTTGGTTGCCATGCGTTTACAGACATCGCTCGACTTATTAAAAACTAACCGTTATAACATTGCCGAGATTGCCTGGCGTGTAGGATATAGTAACGCACAATATTTTTCTACTGCGTTTAAAAATTATTTTCTATGTACGCCAAGAGCCTTTTATCAGCTTGCACAAAAACAAGAACAGATCTTTGCTGAAGGAGGGCAAAAATGAAACGGAAACCTATAGTCTTGGCTGTACTTTTCGTGGTTCTTTTTGCCATGCTTATACTCATCTTTTTCATCAGTCAAAGGGCTTCAGGAGCGGATTTGAAAGAGGGCTATCCCTATTTGATAGGTGTTAGTGTTTCGGATGCGCGTACCCCTTGGATTAGAAATTTTATTTATGAGATGGAGCAGAATGATGAAGCGGGGACCCAAAGTAATTTACTCATCAGGGAAGCTTTAGGAAATCCGGAAAAACAAGTCAGTGATCTGGCAGATTTAATGCAACATAACGTGGATATTATTATCGTCATACCTCAAGATACGAAGCTGTGTGAAGATTATTTGATGAAGCATGCTACGGCACCGTATATTTTTGTAGGCACTAACGGAAGTGTGGACATTACAGAAATGGCTGCAGATACAGAAGGGCGACATAAACATGCACTAGCTTGGATAAATGTTAATCAGGCACAAAGTGTCATAGACATGATAGCAGCCATAGCAAAACAAGTTCCAGACGACAAGTCTCTGGTTTTTTTGTATGATCCGCGTTCCGAACAAGAGCTTGCATTATTGGCTGAGTTTGAGAAAGCACTTGGACCCGAGTGGAATTTAGAACCATTAGAGTGCCGTGGACAAAGGGGCGAAGCGCAGAACCGTATGATTGACTATATTGTCAGAAATAAGACTTCAAAGCTTATTGTAGCAGCTAATGCTGAGCAGGCTTACGGGGCTTATCAAGCTATGCTTAAACTACGTAGTAGTGGCTACCATTTTTTTGCTTTTGATCAATTTGTCTCTGCTGATGAGTTGGAAAAGATCGACATTAATATTAAGTACGATGCGTTCATAAGCTATCGGCATTGCGAACCTGATGCGACCATTGCTGCGCGTATCCATAGTATTATCGAGAGCTTCAGCGTGCCCAAAGACTTCTATGAGAATGGGGTGAAGCCAAGTTTTCGAGTTTTTCGCGATCGCGAAGAACTTACGACCAAAGAGCTATCAGCATCTATAGATGAGGCTTTAAGGTCATCTAAATATCTAATTGTTATTTGTTCTAAACGCACCCCTTTATCACCGTGGTGTGTCAAGGAAGTTGAAACGTTTATTCAGCTACATGGACAAGATCGCATCATCCCTGTCTTGGTAGAAGGCGAACCGTCAGAATCTTTTCCTCCACCTCTATTACGTCTGGAGAAAACTGTTATTAATGAGGATGGCAAAAAGATTTCTATACCTCAAGAACTCCTCGCAGCAGAGCTTCGCCCACCAGCAGTACAGTCGCGCAGCTTCGAAGGCTATCAAAGCCTTGAGGAAAATGCTGATCCACGTTTACAGAGTTTGACTAAAGAGGCTTTAGGCCTTTTGCCAGTAGAAAAATACCGCATCATGGCGGCCATTTTAGGTGTTACTTATGGAGATTTAAAGCAGCGCGACAAAGAGAGGCGCAGCAGACGTCTCATGCGTTTAACGGGTATTGCTGCAGCGCTCATGTTGTTCTTTGGTTTGTTCATGTTTAATGCCTATTCAAATGCCAATAAGGCTAGGCGTGAGGCAGTGCAGAATAGCAGTGCCATGTTGATGAACACCGCGCTGGACGATGCACATGAGGGTGATCGGATAAAGGCTGTATTGGTAGCAAGGCGGGCGTTTGAGGCCCTAGAACCCGATATGGAAACGTACGCGATGCTCAAAGATCGCTACAAGTACGTCCTTAATGAGAGTTTGCATCAAAATGGTATTGAGGTTCAAACGAGCATCTACACGGACAACTTTTTTACTTTTTCAGCAATCAGTCCTGATAGCAAGACCATTGCAGCTGGTCTAAGTAATGATCGTGTCGCTTTTTGGGACATTGCCAGCGGGGGGAAGTGAAGGGAACTTGGTGGCTTCAATGGTCAAGTTAAGCTATTGACGTACAGTAGTGATGGGCAGTTGTTTGCGGCAAGTAGTTTAGATAACCAGGTTAAAATCTGGGAGACAGCGGAATTCAATGCATTACAAACGCTAGATATCGAAGGTGTAATCATGCTGATTGAATTCTCAAAGGATGGGCGCTATTTATTCCTCGCCGAGAATCGGTCAGATGCCAGCATTTTGAAAACCTACAAGGTGGAGGATTGGTCTGAGGTGAGTCAGATTAATTTGCCTTCTTCATTACGGCGCATAGTGTTTAACCCTATTAGTACAGAAGTCATTGCACTCTACAATGAATCATTAACAGGAAAGAGCCTCAGTGCTTACGATTTTATTAGTGGACAGAAAATCTATGATTTTCCCATAATCTATGACGAAAGAGAAGGTGTAACGCAAGGTCAGCCCATGCCTTATACCGAGCTAAGGGTGGATCCTGAGGGGAGATTTATTTTTGCCGCAAATGATACTACTTTATATAAATTTGATTCGCTTACAAAACAGCCTTTATATGCCATTCCGATTAACCCAGCTCAGAGAATGATGTTGTCAGCAGACGGATCAGAAGTCATCATGGCAACTGCAAACAATCCGCAGAGACTGCTTAATTCTAAAGATGATATTAACGTTTTTAGTTCGGAAACGGGAGAATTGCAATACTCCTTTTATTTGTCTGGCTTGGTCCAAACAATCGTCCCTGGGAAGGATGAAATGTTTTTTGTTCTTCTGGATAATGGGCAAATAATAACTATTGACGCAGGCAAAATCCTTTCTAGTAATTTGAACTACGGTTCGGGGCAGATTGCGGACTTGGACGTAGCGAAGAATGGAGAATACCTCGCGTTGATTTCGCATAATGAACAGTTTATCAAAGTAGCTAAGCTCGGAAAAAGAAATATGCTAGAAAATGTTGACGGGCAGCTCTTGGCAGCGAGTGAAAATCAGGCGTTTTCGCTGTATTTTGCTGACGGAAACTTTTTTGTCATTGATAATAGTTCTGGGCAGAAGGTGACTGTTTATTCGCCTCCAAAGAGCAAGGATAGCAGCACACTTGCCGAACAATATAAGTACACTTCTTTTAAGGCAGACATTAGTAATGATGGCAAAAAGATGGCTTACATAGATTTTGCCGAAAGAGAAGGCGGGGACGTTTTTGACTTAATCATACGTTTAGAAGTCGTTCAACTCAGTGATGGAAAACAACTCTATAGACAAGATGCTGAAATAGACGATGGAGAGGCTTTTTTCGCTATCACGCCTGACAGTAATGCACTTTATATTCAGAAAAACGATGGCACAGCTACTATAGTCGATTTAGATTCTTCTGAAGCAAGTAAAAATTACAAGCTTTATGAGAATAAGCCGCACGCACTCCAGTTTACAGAGGATGCGCGCTTTTTTTGCGTGAGTTATAAGACGGGGAATTACCAGATATATGATGCTGCCGATGGAAAAGTAGTAGACGAAGGAAATGGTCATATCCTCGCTATTAGCAATGAAAATGGTCAATTAACAGCCAAAGGCTTGTACAACAATCAAACGTTCTTACTTGCTAATGGTAAGCAAGAGCCCTTGGCCACGATTAGTAATATCAATCGTAGTTCTAGCAATTTATTTGAGGATGTAAATACGTATTTTCCAGCATCAGACTTACTATTAAGTATCGTAAAGTTAGGTAATAGCCAAGTTGCTTATCTCTATGACTTTAGTAGCGGGGCACTGATTCAACGCATTAGTATTAATGTTAGGAACTACCCTGCCTTTGGATTTGTTAGCGAAGATGGAAAAATTTTAACCGTTACACATGACTTTTCGACAGTTGTGTCAGGTGATTTTGCAAATACTAAAGCCTATAACGTTACTGCTCGTTACAAGATACTCGATGAAGAAGCGTTATTTCAAGATGCGCAGGCGTACACTGCAGAGCGTGAATTAACGGACGAAGAGTTGCGAAATTTGGGTATAGTACGATGATAATCAAGCTTGTTTGTTGTCAATTTTTACAAAAATACTTGCGTAAGATGCTGCGTGACCAAAAAAGCTTGCAAAGTAAAACGATTTTGCTAGAATGGGGCTATTCCACCACGCCTCTCCAGGGAAGCGCACCGGGGTGGAATTTCCTTTTTAGCGAAGTACTTGGCTTGCTATGAGCCAAACTGCTTCGCTTTTATTGTGGAGGAAGAAATGGAAGAGACAAACAAACTAAATCGTAAAGGGCATTGGCTGTTCATTCGCAAGAGATTGTTTGGCCTAATCTATGTGCTTGGCTTTG
>CAZNNL010000019.1:28975-36862 GCA_964574395.1 uncultured Oscillospiraceae bacterium
GGACAAAGTTGCTCCGCCTGCCTATGAACTTGCCATCTGGATTGCCCCTCTCGGTACCGTTTTAGGTTTTTTTCAAGTCTTTGAGAAGCATTTTCTTCGTTTTAAACAGTGGTTTAGACATGAGCGTAAGTTGCATCTATTGGTTATGGGAAATAAAGAATTAGCAGAAATGTTTTTAGAACAACTTTTGCTAGATAAATCTGACTATCGTCTCTTGTATATAGTAGCGGCCAATTTCAAAGCAGCAGACTACCTATATCTTGAGAAGAAAGGCGTCAAGGTTGTAGGTTTAGATTTTGACCATCCTGACTACTATGAGAATGCTTTACAAATAAAACGCTATCGTATAGCCGAAGCCCCTGCCCTGGTTTGTTTTGAGGCTGAACCTCAAAATTTCGGACAGTTAACAGCCTTAAACCGCATGTTGAGTGGGAGTAATACAATACCAATTCCCGCGCATATCTTGAGCAATAGCGAGAAAGCAAAAGAACTGATTGAAGATCAGGCGCAAGCGTGGAAGGCACTTGATGTGCAATTTTTTAATTTAGCTGACTTGCGTGCGTTGCAATTGATGAGCATGAAAGAATTTCCACTTTATCTTACTAAAGGTTTAGAAGTAGAATGGACAAACAATGACATCCTTTCAGAGGAGAGCATAAGCGAAAAAATTGGCCATGTGCACGTGTTGATTATTGGTTTCGGCAAACTCGGTCAAGCCATTTTTAAGCAGGCGACGAATCTTTGCACATTAAACACACAAAAACGTCTTCATATAACAGTTGTAGACAAAAATGCTACGCAACGATTTGATTTCTTTGAGGCCGAAATCGAACAGCTCGAAAAGGTCTGTGAAGTTGATCTGGTAAATCTCGACGTACAGGCAAAAGGGCTGCCACAAGCGCTTTCCAACATTGGCAAAAATAATCCGTTTACAGCCGTAGTCTTTTGCCTTGCTGATACACAACAAAGCCTTCTGTCTTATGAACGCCTCTACAAACTGTTTAAGAATGCACGCGTCGCTGTCTACGCGGCCAAACCAAAAGAAGTTGAAGGCATGGTTAGAGCCATCCGTCAAAAACGTGGAGACTTAGTGTGCTTTGGTTCTGATGAATCTATCCTTAATAGAGAAGTAATATTAAATGATGAGCTGATGCAACGTGCTAAAGTTTTTAACGCCTATTACAACGAAGTCGCAGCCAAGTTAATGGGTTGGCCTGCCGAAAGCAAATCTGCAAACGCGCAGTGGCAAGCGTTGAACACGCTTAAAAAAGAATCAAGTCTGGCACAAGCCCTACATCGTCCTAGCAAAGAAGCAATTTTATTTCAGTTATGTAAATTACCCCAATATCCTGATAGCATAGCTGAGTTGTGCAAGTTGTGGCGTTCCGAATTGGAAGGCCTGTCTACAGCCGAGCAAGTTGATTCAATTGTCAAAGATCCTGTTAAAAATTATCTCACGGAGCTGGAGCACCGTCGTTGGAACAACTTTCACTATATGCGCAATTTCCATTTTTCAGAAGATAAAGACTTGGCAAACAAGAAACATGACTGCTTGATTGACGATTGGTCAGAATTTTTGGCTGGTGTGCAGCGCGATAAAGCGATCTATGACTATCTTTCCGTTTTATCTTTAGTTAAATAGAACGGCGTTTAGCACTTAATGTCTTTAATTCAGCGCAAAGTCTGGATGTTTTTTGCCAAAAATAAAGATAAGTGGTCAAAGACCCCTGATTTTCTTTATAATGTTCCTTTAGGTAGACCGAAAGGATTGGTAGTACGGTTATGATTTGGGCAAAAGAAGAATGTTTTTCGAGATCTGAAATCGAGAAGCTGCAGTTAGAACGACTGCAAAAACAAGTCGCATACAATTATGCGCGTGTGGCTCCTTATCGCCAAAAAATGGATGAGGCGGGTGTTAAGCCTGATGATATCAAGCATCTTTCTGATATTCAGAAACTTCCCTTTACGACGAAAACAGATTTTAGAGATCATTATCCGGCCGGCTTGTTTGCCGTGGATCGTAAAGAACTCGTGCGCATCCATGCATCTTCTGGCACAACAGGGAAGCCTACAGTTGTAGGCTACACAGAAAATGACATGAAGGTCTGGACTGAGACCGTGGCACGCATCGCTGCTCTAGGTGGTGCGACGGCCGATGATATCGCGCAAATTTGCTTTGGTTATGGTCTGTTTACCGGAGCGCTGGGTCTGCATTTTGGACTAGAGAAAATTGGCGCAACGGTGATTCCTGCGTCAGCGGGAAATACGCAAAAACAGATTATGTTTATGCAAGATTTGGGTACCACTTTGCTAGTTGCCACTCCGTCCTATGCACTGCACCTAGCTGAAGCAGTGGTGGATATGGGTTTAGATCCTTTACGTGATTTAAACTTGCATATCGGATTGTTTGGCGGTGAAGGGATGACGGAAAGAATGCGTCAGCAGCTCAATGACATTTGGGGGCCAGATGCACTATTTACGCAAAACTATGGCATGAGTGAATTGAATGGTCCTGGTATCTCCGGTGAATGTGAGATGCTCTGTGGCATGCATATTCAGGAAGATCACTTTATGGCTGAAATTATTGATCCGGAGACAGGTGAGGTTTTGCCAGAAGGAGAAAAAGGTGAATTAGTAATAACTTGCCTTACGAAAGAAGCCCTACCTCTGTTGCGCTATCGCACGAAAGATTTGAGTCGCTTGTTCTTTGAGCCTTGTGCTTGCGGAAGGACCATGGCGCGTATGGAAAATCTTTCCGGTCGTTCGGATGATATGTTAATCATTCGTGGTGTAAACGTCTTTCCAAGCCAAATTGAAGAAGTTCTGGCAAAAGTGGATAGCATCAGTCCGCTTTATGAAATTGAAGTCGATCGTGTGGACCACCTCGATCAAATGAAAATAAAGGTTGAACTGAAAGATAATAGTCTATTGGAGTCCTATGGTAGGTTGGAAGCACTAAAAACAAATATACGTCAAAGCATAAGGCAGGCTTTAGGTCTTGATGCGCATATCGAGCTGGTTAATCCAAGAAGTTTGCAGCGCTTCGAAGGTAAAGCAAAACGCGTCACCGACAAGAGGAGTAATTGAGGTAGAAAATGAAAAAGGAATTAATGTTAGGCAATGAGGCTTTTGCCAGAGGTGCATACGAAGCTGGAGTGAAAGTTTCTGCCGCCTATCCAGGCACCCCCAGCACAGAAATTTCAGAAGCTCTAGTGAAGTACAGAGACGAAGTGTACAGTGAGTGGTCGCCTAATGAAAAGGTTGCTATGGAAGTGGCAATCGGAGCATCGCTAGTTGGAGTAAGAGCCTTAGCATCCATGAAACATGTCGGCTTGAACGTAGCAGCCGATCCCTTATTTACGATTTCATATATCGGAGTAAATGGTGGCTTGGTAGCCATTGTTGCAGATGACCCCGGCATGTATTCTTCGCAAAACGAACAAGATACACGCATGATTGCGCGGGCAGCACATCTTCCCGTATTGGAGCCTTCTGACTCACAAGAGTGCAAAGATTTCGTCAAGTATGCCTACGAACTATCTGAAAAATACGACACACCAGTTATCGTGCGTTCTACAACTAGGCTTTCGCATTCACAGAGTTTTGTGAGCGTTGATGAACGCGTAGTTCCAGAAGACAAACCTTATGTGAAAAATACTGCTAAAACTGTCATGACTCCTGGCAATGCCATTAGACGCCATCCGATAGTGGAGGCAAGAGAAATACAAATGGCAAAAGATGGTGCAGACATGCCCATCAACCGAGTAGAATTTGCCGACAAAAAAATCGGCTTTATCACGTCCGGTATCCCCTATCACTATGTGAAAGAAGTTTTCCCCGAAGCCTCCGTTTTGAAATTAGGTTTGGTCAATCCTTTGCCAAAAAGCTTAATTGAAGATTTCGCGAAGCAAGTGGAAACTCTTTATATCATTGAAGAACTTGAACCTTTCATTGAAGAGCAAGTTAAATCTTGGGGTATTGCTTGCATTGGCAAAGAAATCCTGACTGTCCAAGGTGAATACTCCGCTAACATGCTGCGCGAGCGCATTCTAGGCGAAAAACTCGAACTGGAACAGCCCGCTCTCGCACCTCCGCGTCCACCCATTCTGTGCCCAGGCTGCCCCCACCGTGCAATTTTCTCGGTTATGAAAAAACTTAAACTGCATGGCGCCGGCGACATTGGTTGCTACACGCTAGGTGCGGCACCACCCTTGGAAGTCATCGATACCACAATTTGTATGGGAGCCTCGATCAGTTCCCTGCATGGTATGGAAAAAGCACGCGGCAAAGAATACACCAAAGATTGGGTTGCAGTTATCGGCGATTCTACTTTCATGCATACCGGCATTAATTCGCTGATGAACATGGTGTATAACGGATCTTCAGGAACGGTCTTAATTTTAGATAACGCAATTACTGCCATGACAGGCCATCAACAAAACCTAGCCACTGGCAAAAGTCTCATGGGCTACCCCGCACCTTCAATCAGTATCAAAAAAATGTGCGAAGCGATGGGCATCAATCACGTTATCGAAATTTTTTCCTTTGATCTGAAAGACCTAGAAAAACTCTTCAAGGAAGCCAAAGCACGTGATGAATTGACTGTCATTATTGCGCAATCGCCTTGTGTGTTATTGAAAGACAATCCACCCATAAAGAACCAATACAAGGTAGACGCTGAAGCCTGCCGTGCTTGTGGTGTTTGTATGCGCCCTGGCTGTCCTGCTTTAACACGTGATGAGGATGGCAAAACCCTAATCAACGACTCCATGTGTAACGGTTGCGGACTATGCTACCAACTCTGTCCTTTCGATGCGATCAAGATGGTCGACAGCATCATTGACGTGCTTTAAGCGAGGAGATTAAATATGGACACTAAAAACATCATGATTGTTGGCGTGGGTGGTCAAGGAACACTTTTGACTTCGCGCATTTTGGGCGGTATTGCTGAACGTGCAGGCTATGACGTTAAGCTTTCGGAAGTACACGGTATGGCACAGAGGGGCGGTTCCGTTGTGACTTTTGTTCGTTATGGCAAAAAGGTCGCAGAACCCATCGTCGAACCCGGTCACGCCGATGTGCTCATCGCCTTCGAACGTCTAGAAGCACTGCGTTACGCCCACTTTTTGAAAAAAGACGGCGTTTTGGTCATCAACGATACACGCATCGACCCCATGCCTGTTGTCATCGGAGCAGCTGAATACCCCGAAGATGCCATAGACCAACTCAAAGAACGTTACAGAGTCATTCGAGTTGACGGTTTAGCTGAGGCACGAAAACTCCAAAACCTACGCGTTTTCAATATTGTGGTCATCGGCGCTACAGCCAGACATATGGATTTTCCCAAAGAAAATTGGTATTCAGTTATAGAAAACACTGTTCCTCCACATACCATCGACATTAATAAGCAAGCCTTTGATATTGGCTGGGAAATGGAGGGCTAGATAGTGCTTCAACAAATTTCTGTTTTCGTAACGAACCAAATCGGAGCTGTCTTAGAGGTCACTCAAGCGCTAACAGAAGGCGGATATAATATTCGCGCTTTTTCCATTTACGACACACCTGAATTTAGCATTTTACGCCTAATCTTTGACGAATCAGAACAAGTCACGGCCTTTTTAGAAGAGCGAGGATTTTTTGTGAAGTCCAGCGCTGTTGTCGGTGTGGTTTTAGAAGACGAGCCAGGCTACTTGAATAAGATTCTGCTTGCTACGCACGCAGCTGAAATTCAAGTTAACTATATGTATTCCTTGGTTTTGCGCTCAGATAACAAACCACTCATGATTATGCACACGGATCAAGATGAAAAACTTGAGCAAGTGCTTCGTGATGTCGGGTGTGTACTCGTTTAGGAGGTTGTCTGATGATTTGGAATGAGACCAAAGAATGCATGAGTCGTGACGAGTTAACCGCTCTTCAATCTGCACGTTTAAGGAAGATTGTTAGTCGTGTTTATCATAATGTTGAGTCTTATCGCAAAAAAATGCAAAAAATCGGCATCGAACCTGGCGATATTCGTGGCATAGAAGATTTGCCAAACTTGCCTTTCACGACCAAAGAAGATTTGCGCGACAATTACCCTTTCGGTTTATTTGCCGTTCCCCAATCGGAAGTAGTGCGTGTTCACGCATCTTCTGGAACCACCGGAAAAGCAACCGTCGTTGGTTATACACGCCGTGATATAGAAATCTGGAGCGAATGCGTGACGCGCTGTTTAACCATGGCAGGTATTGGCAAAAATGACCGCATCATGGTTGCCTACGGCTATGGCCTTTTCACAGGTGGCTTAGGCTTACACTACGGAGCAGAAAACCTCGGCTCCATGGTGGTCCCCGTTTCCACTACCTCTACCTCAAAACAACTGCAACTGATGGAAGATTTCGGCGCAACAGCCATCGCTTGCACGCCTTCTTATCTGGTTCACTTGATGGAAACACTTAAATCCGAGAATAAACTCGATAGAATCAAATTAAGAACCGCCCTTTGTGGTGCAGAACCGTGGACTGAAGCAATGCGTGAGCGTCTTGAGACAGGCTTAAAAATTAACGCACATGACATCTATGGTTTAAGCGAAATTATGGGCCCCGGTGTATCTACAGATTGCGAGTATCACGTCGGTAGTCATTTTATGGAGGACCATTTTTATCCAGAAATTATCGACAGTGAAACTTTAGAATCTACACCAGATGGTGAGACGGGTGAGCTCGTTATCACGACTTTAACTAAAGAAGCATTGCCCATGCTGCGTTACCGCACAAAAGACTTAACTTCCTTGACACATGAAGTATGCGCATGTGGGCGTACTACCGCCAGGATTTCTCGCTTCAAAGGTCGCACGGACGACATGCTTATTATCAGAGGCGTCAATGTATTTCCATCTCAAATTGAAGCGGCATTGCTCGAAATGGGCGACACTGCACCGCACTATTTAATTGTAGTTGACCGAGTAGATGACATGGATACGTTTGAAGTTTGGGTGGAGCTAGAAGAAAGCATGCTATCCGACGAAGTGCGCGTACTTGAAAACATTACCAAGAAGATAACAAATGCCTTAAGACAAGCACTCGGTTTAACTCCTGTGGTAAAATTAGTACAAGCAAACACGATAGAACGCAGCTCCGGTAAAGCAAAGCACGTGATTGATAAACGAAACCTTTACTAGGTGCTAATGCTGTTACGTCAGTCTCAGTATATGCAGTAGTGAAAGTACTTACTTCTGTGTCATTGTTAATTTTTGTGACAGTAATCATTGCGTTGAGGAAAGAACAGAGAGGGGCAAATTATGACTAAACAGCTCACTGCATTCTTAGAAAACCAAGCAGGCCGGCTCCAAGAAGTAGCCTCGATTTTGGCATCTGCCAACATCAATATTCTTTCGTTTAATTTAGCAGACACAACAAGCTTTGGTGTTCTGAGGATGGTAGTTTCTGACCCAGAACGAGGACGCCAAGTCTTACGAGACGCAGGCATAGCCGCTCAAGTTAGCGATGTCATCGCCGTCGAAATTCCATCACAACCCGGGAGCATGAGCAAACTTCTAGGCTCATTGCCAGCAGACATTTCCGTCGAGTACCTTTACCCCTACGACACGACAGGTGACCGTTCAGGCGTCATATTAAAGTTGAGCGACATGTCGCTTGGTCTCAAAAGCCTTCTTGACGAGGGTTATAAAATTCTTTAGTTGGGGGGCTGTTTGTTCACTAACACCTTTCTGGCATCCGCTTTTGGCCAAAAAAGTCGACTCGCGCTCATGCTTGGCCCCGCTCTTGGCCAAAAAAGTCGACTCGCGCTCATGCTTGGCCCCGCTTTTGGCCAAAAAAGTCGACTCGCGTAAATCGACTCCTACGGGAGTCGTGTTATTTGTCCACTAATACCTCTCTGGCATCC
>CAZNNL010000020.1:0-36785 GCA_964574395.1 uncultured Oscillospiraceae bacterium
GGCTTCAGGCCTTAAAGGATTGTTACATTAGCGCTAGTGCTGCAAAACTATGGAGCAACTAAGCTTTCAGCGATAGAAGCAATTAAGACTGACTAAATTTTGAGACCTAACATAGTAAGACATAGTTTAGAAATTAAGCAATTGACGCTAACGCGAAGTGAATGCTATTCTATACCAATTGAAGAGAAGTCCATTAGGAGGAATTTATGCAATTATTTACTGCGTTCACATTTTTGGCAGCGGACCCTGCTGCAGGTGGTAGCCTAGCCAGCCTTTTGCCAACATTAGCATTACCTGTAGGTATGCTTGCCATTCTTTATTTTCTGATGATTAGACCGCAGAAGAAACAAGAAAAAATACAAAAAGAACAACGTTCAAAATTAACCGTAGGTGATAATGTTGTAACCATCGGTGGTATGGTTGGTAAAGTTGTAAATATCAAAGATGATGATATTACGATTGCCAGCAGCGTTGCCAATACTTTGATTACCTTTAAACGTGAAGCCATTAATACAGTAGGAAAAGCTAAAACAGATACAGAGTAAGGAGAATAGCGATGAAACATATTCAAGTTGTTGCACAAAGCAAAGAAGCAAAAAAGGTTAGCGCCGCTTGTGGTGAGTGCCAAACCTCTTGCCAATCAGCATGCAAGACCTCTTGCACTGTGGCGAACCAAGCTTGCGAAAACGAACACTAATTTAAACTAGTAGGCTATGATTTAAATGGAATAGGATTCGCTCTTGCGAGAACTATTCTATTTTTTTGAGAATAATCACAATCGTATATTCTATGCACCATTCCTGAGAGGTTAACTTGCTACACACATTCACACTAAATAATGATTTTCTAGCTTATGACAACGAGTCTGGAGCCTTAATGTTCTTAGATTCTGCTAGCTTTGACATCTTGTCTTCTTATCATCCAATTACCGGAGAACCGGCGGATCCTGCAACACTAAAAAACATACAAAGCAAACACCAGCTAAGCGATGAGACAATGACAGAGATTTGCTCAGAAATAGCGACACTTACTGAAACTGGTACCTTGTTCAAAGAGGGAACAGAAGTGCGCCTTGAGCAGTTGTATCCTACAGCACCTAGGATTAAATCCATGTGTTTACATCTTTGCCATGATTGTAATTTGCGTTGTCGTTACTGCTTTGCTGAAACGGGAGATTTTGGCACGGGCAAACGTTCTATGCTTAGCCTTGAGACTGGCAAAAAAGCAATCGACTTCCTCATCGAAACCTCCGGGCCACGCCATAACTTAGACATCGATTTCTTTGGTGGTGAACCTCTGATGAATTGGGATGTCGTTGTTGCACTTACAGAATACTGCGAAACGGAAGGTCCAAAACATAATAAAGACATCCGTTTGACAATGACAACGAACTGCATGCTGCTCGATGAAGAGAAGATGGACTATCTGAACGACCATATGAAAAATGTAGTATTGTCCATTGATGGCAGGCCAGAAGTTAATGACCATATGCGACCACGTATGGGTGGTCAAGGTTCCTATGATACCGTCATGAAAAACATAAAAACCTTCGTTAAGAAACGAGGCAATAAAGAGCATTATATTCGTGGTACGTATACGGCGCATAATCTTGATTTTGCCAATGATGTGCTGCACTTCGCAGAAGAAGGCTTAAAGCAGATTTCTATCGAGCCTGTCGTAACGGACGATGCCTCACCCTACGCCATTACGGAAGAACACTTACCACAGATATACAGTGAATACGATCATCTGGCGGAAGCATATATCGCGTCCAGGAAAAGTGGGAAGCCATTTCATTTCTTCCATTTCAATATCGATCTCGAAGGGGGACCTTGTCTTTACAAGAAGATGAAAGGTTGTGGTGTTGGTACTGAGTATTGTGCCGTAACACCTGAGGGCGATATTTATCCCTGCCACCAATTTGTGGGTGAGGAAGATTTCCTCATGGGGAATGTACATAATGTACCGGCTTTAGCGGTGCCGGAAGCGTTGGAAGAGGCGTTTACGGGGATGATTTTGCCAAACAAACCACATTGCCAAGCATGTTGGGCTAAGTATTTTTGTAGCGGAGGCTGCGCAGCTAACGCATACCATGCAAGTGGAGACTTACAAGGGGTCTATGAAGTCGGCTGTGATTTACAGCGCAAACGCTTAGAAGCCGCTCTATGGGTTCAAGCCAAATTAAAGGGATAAGCACGAGTCGTGTCGTATTTAAGTATGCTGGCAAAAATACCCAGCACTAACATGGCAGACTTAGGGGGCAAACCAGTTTTTGAAGCGTATTCCTGATGCGGTTGTAGCTGAAATAAAGCAAGCAAACGATATCGTTGCGGTAGTAGAACAATATCTACCACTCCAGAAAAAAAGCAGTAGTAATTTTTTCGGACTCTGTCCTTTTCATAATGAAGATACACCATCTTTTAGCGTGAATCCGAGAGACCAATTTTACTATTGTTTTGGTTGCCATAAAGGCGGGGATGTGGTGAATTTTGTCAAAGAGATGGAGCATCTGGACTATCCCCAGGCTTTACGTTTCTTAGCCGAGCGAGCGAATATTGATGTTCCTCAAGTCGATGACGAAGCGTATCAAGAAAACAAACAAAGAAGAGAAGCACTCCAAAAAATCATGTTGGAAGCTGCACGCTATTACTATAAGAACATCCAAAGCCCAAACGCGCGACATGTTCTAGATTATTTGAAAATGCGTAAAATACCTGCCACAAACCTCAAACGCTTTGGTCTAGGTTTTTCGCTAGACGCGTGGGATGGTTTATATCGAAATTTGAGAGCACTAGGATACGATGACGAATTGCTGTTAGCGTCTGGTCTGATAAAACGCTCGGAACGCGGAAGTCTGTATGACTTGTTCCGCAATCGTCTGATGTTTCCAATCATCTCAGCGTTTGGCAAGGGGAGAGTTGTTGGCTTTGGTGGTCGCGTCATGGACGATTCCAAACCAAAGTATATTAACTCGCCTGAAACGGAGTTTTTTACCAAAGGCAATCATCTGTACGCTATGAATTTAGCCAAACAATCCAGTTACGACTTCTTTTTGTTAGTAGAAGGCTATTTGGACGTTATGGCAGCCTTTGAAGCGGGAGTAGATTCTGCCGTAGCGCCGCTTGGCACTGCACTGACAGCTGCACAGGCTAAGTTGATGAAGCAATTCAAGTCTAAAGTAATCGTCTGCTTTGATGCGGATAGGGCGGGTAAAGCTGCTACTTTGAGGAGTTTTGCCATTCTCGAAGATGCAGGTCTTGAAGTCAATGTCTTGGTCATACCAGATGGGAAAGATCCCGACGACTACGTGCATGCGCATGGTGGAGCAGCTTTTAAAGCCCTATTGAGTGAGACGCTGCCTGTCTTTGACTATCGTCTGCTTTTGGCAAAAGCAAGCGGCAGCCCTCAAGGTGCACTGAACCCACAACTCTATTTGAATGCTTTGCTCGACTTTTTGCCAGACATAAAATCAGAAAGTTTGCGTGAAGTGTATTTAGGAAAAGCAGCCAAGGAAATGGGCGTGAGTTTAGCCAGTCTACGCAGTGATGTGGCCAAAGAGAGTCTCAAACGCAAACAATCCGCTGGTAGTAAACCCTCTACACTTCCTGCGTCAACAGATGCATACAGAAGTATTCCGACACCTGTACAAAGGGAACAACTTGCCCCTGAGCGGCAAAGTTATTCGACAGAGCGTAGTCCGCATTATAAAGCGGCCTTGACCATGCTACTTATTTTGAGCAAGTACCCAGAGTTAATCAAAGTTTTACCTCGAACTGTGGAAGTACCTTTGATTGCGGTTCTTGGACCAGAGGAGTTTTGCCAAGAATTAATTAGCCTTTTGAATGCAGAAGAATTGCGCTTCGACGCACTTTACCATTTCATTGGAGAGAAGCATCCGGAACCTGACAGACTTTTATCTGAACTTACGGCTCTGAGGGTGAAAATTGACGAACTAAGTAGCCTTCGCCCAGTAGACTCATCAGGGCGCAATCATATGCAAGAAGACCTATTGCTAAACTACAAACGCTGCCGTAGCTATGCTTTAAAAAAACAAGCTAATCAAACTTACAAGGCTATGCAAGACCCTAATTTGGATGCACAAGAAAAAGCCAAAATCAAAATGCTGTACGACATTTTGTTAAAAGAAATCAATCAAATAAATGATGTGAATTAATGCTCATCAATAAAAAAACAGAGTAGATAATTTATTCAAAGGTAGAATAAGGAGAATAGTATGCCAGAAAAGAAAACAGTCATTAGCATCTTAGCTAATCAAGCACGTGAGAACGGTAACCAAATTTCATACCGCGAGGTCATGAACCAACTTGAGAATGCTGACATTGATTTAGAACAAGTAGACAAATACTTGGATAAGCTTGAAACACTTGGTGTTTCTGTTATTGCTGACAATGTCGTCACCGAGGAAGGCATTAGTGATGAAGACCTGAAAAATTTGGATAGCGTTGGTGTTGATGATCCTGTACGCATGTACCTCAAGGAAATCGGTAAGGTTTCTTTGCTGACGGCGGACGAGGAGAAAGAGCTCGCTCAAGCCATCGAACAGGGTGATATGGATGCCAAGGATCATTTGGTTGAAGCGAACTTGAGACTGGTTGTTTCGATTGCGAAACGTTACACCGGTCGTGGCATGAGTTTCCTGGACCTCATTCAAGAAGGTAACCTCGGTTTACTTAAAGCTGTCGAAAAGTTTGATTGGACTAAGGGCTTTAAATTTAGTACTTATGCGACTTGGTGGATTAGACAAGCGATTACGCGTGCTATTGCTGACCAAGCGCGTACTATTCGTATTCCTGTACATATGGTTGAAACAATCAATAAACTCATTCGTACACAACGTACCCTCGTACAAGAACTTGGGCGCGACCCTGAAGTGGAAGAAATTGCTCAAGAGATGGGTATTACGGACGACAAAGTGCGTGAAATCATGAAGATCTCACAAGAGCCTGTTTCCTTAGAAAAGCCCATCGGTGAGGAAGAAGACAGTCATCTTGGTGACTTTATTCCTGACGAAGATGCACCTTCTCCAGCTGACCAAGCGGCATACACATTGCTTAAAGAGCAGTTGATGGAGGTCTTGTCTGGCCTAACTCCTCGTGAAGAGAAAGTTTTACGCTTGCGTTTTGGTCTTGACGATGGACGCACACGTACACTTGAAGAAGTTGGCAAAGAGTTTAACGTTACACGTGAGCGTATACGTCAAATCGAAGCAAAGGCTTTACGCAAATTGCGTCACCCAAGCCGTAGTAAAAAAATCAAAGACTTCTTAGATTAATCGTGGAACAAGGTGTCAGGAAACAAAGAACGTTCAAGCTATCTGCGCGTTTGCAGGCCTGCTTGGAGCTCTTACCCAATAATTCGAAGCGCTTAATTGATGTAGGCTGTGATCATGGTCTTTTGGCTGTAAAAGCTTTCCAAGAACAGAAATGCGACAGCGTCTTGGCAATTGACATAGAAGAAGGGCCGTTAGCTAGGGCTGCTGCTGCTTTTGCCAAATATAAAATGAGCGAAGATACGCAGTGTTTACTAAATGATGGTCTGAAGGATGTTGACCTGCATGAGGGCGATAGCATTGTCATTGCCGGAGTGGGTGGCCTTGAAATATGTGACATACTCACTGCGTCATCCTATGCAAAGTATTTAGAGGCTGGTTTTGACCCAGAACTCTTGTTTTTGGTAGTTCAGCCGATGAAATCACAAGCCTTGTTTCGCTTGTTTATGGCGCTTCAAAGCTTCGAGCTTGTCGAAGAACGCCTTGTCAATGAACGTGGGCATCTGTATATGCAGGCGTCTTACCGTTTTCCGAAACAAAGTTTGGATCCTTCGATTAAAGACCAACTTTTGTATGAAAAAGATGATGTCGCATTACGCAAGTTACGGCAGAGGGCCGGATTAAGCATTGCTGATGCCATGTTCGGTATACGCTTGGCAAAACAATACCAGCATTCCGGAACCAACGAAATGTCTGCTACCGAAAAAACCTACATTCAAAAGCAACTACGCTTTCTTAGTGGACTTTCAGACACGAACGCGAGTATCAATGGCTTAGGTAGAGTAGCAGTATTAAATAAAGAAGATATGTTCAGTGGAGGTTCGCATGAACTATAAAGTATCAGATGTTATTAATGTATTAGAGGAATTTGCTCCATTAGAGTTGGCAGAGAGCTGGGACAATTGTGGTTTGCTTATCGGTTCTTCGACAAGTTCAGTTAATCGCATTTGTGTAGCTTTAGATGCGGATGCCGAGGCGATAGAAGCTGCGATAAAGGGAGAGGCACAACTTTTGATCGTACATCATCCTCCGATATTTGGCGGCATCACACACCTTAATGAGGCGGTGCCGGAAATGCGTAATTTTGCACGTTTGATTCGTGCCGGAATCGGCGTTTATGCAGCGCATACTAATTTAGATTCTGCTGTTGGGGGCATCAATGACTGTTTGGCAGAGGTCTTGGGCTTGGACGTTAAATACACTTTGTTTCCGACTCAAATGCAGGGTGGTATTTTTGCCAGCGAAGAAAAGCAAGCGGGAATGGTTCGTATCGCAGAACTAGGGGAAGCGCTCTCGTACAAAGACTTTCTGGTGCGTGTGAATCAACATTTACAAACGCCTGGTTGCTTTATGAGTGGTGTTTCAGACCGCAAGATACAGCGTGTTGCATTAAGTGGTGGTGCGTATGATGAAAATTGGAACGATGCATTAGTTGAGGCGGGTGTTGACTGTTTAGTTTCAGGTGAAATTAAGCATCATCAGCTTTTAGGTTTAGAGGCCAGAGGCATTAGGGCTTTGGCTGCAGGACACGACTGTACTGAGCGTCCGGTTCTGATTCCATTAGCCGCGTATTTAGAATCGAAGCTTCCAGGTATTTTTGCTTTCGCCTATACTGGTTTAGATTACAATGTGCTTTTTTAATTCAGTTATTAGATAGCATTAAACAATATGATTGATTTAAATCAACAATGTCGTAAGAGCAGCTTGCTACAATAGCAGCAAATAAAATTATCGAGGGATATAATGCAAAGACAAATCATAAAAATAGATGAAGACTTATGTATCGGTTGCGGTCTATGTACCAGAGCATGCCAAGAGGGCGCCATCGCGTTGGTTGACGGAAAAGCCAAACTTATCCGTGACGACTATTGTGATGGTTTGGGTAATTGTTTACCCGTTTGTCCAACTAACGCTATTTCGTTTGAGATGCGTGAAGCAGACGCTTTTGATAAAGAGGCTGTTGCTGCGAAAAAGGCTGCTGAACGCGAACAAGAAGCTAAAAGCGCTGATCCTGCTCCTAGAATGAGCGGAGGTTGCCCAGGTAGCATGGCTCGTGAAATGAATAGAAGTGCTTCACCACGAGTAGCAGTTAATAATCAGCCAGCACACAATTCTGCTGTTAATTATGTTGAAAGCTTTGAAGAAAGTGCTTTAGCCCAATGGCCAGTGCAAATAAAGCTAGTTCCAGTCAATGCGCCCTATTTTGATAATGCAAAATTATTGATTGCGGCTGACTGTGCAGCTTTCTCTTATGCGCAATTCCATAGAGATTTCATCCAAGGACGCGTCTGCATTATCGGTTGTCCAAAACTTGATGAAGGGGACTACTCTGAAAAATTAACTGAAATTTTAAAGACCAACAACATAAAAAGCGTCACGGTTGTCCGCATGGAAGTGCCGTGTTGTGGTGGTTTAGAACATGCCACCAAAGTCGCATTGAGTCAATGTGGAAAAATGATTCCCTGGGGCGTGACAACCATCACGACAGATGGGAAAATTCTGGATAGCTAAACATTAACAAGTTTTCCTGGCGTCCACTAGTCGCCAGGAACCATTATTCTGAGGGCGTTTGGTTGTAAATTAATTTCTACAGGCAACACACCCTTGTCTTCTCCGTCAATACCTACTGCAACTTCGTCTCCGCTCACTTTTGAAATCTGAACCTTTTGGCTAGTAAAATACCGAACTTTTGGATTCTCATAGTGGCGGCCCTTTAAAACGTCAAGAAAGATGCGCAAGGTCTCAAATAAAGAACTCTTTCGAATGATTAAGACGTGCAATAATCCATCATCAAATTTTGCTGCAGGTATAATGTTTTTGAATCCACCTACATTTGGAGATTTTGAAACTAATAATATGGCAGCATTCTCAATATCAGACACATTGTCGCTTTCAATTCTTAGCGGAATGCCTTTAAAAACCCTGGGTAGTCTACGCAGTGCCGAAAGATAATAGGCTTTGCGCCCTATTCTATTTTTCAACGCCTGGCTTGTCGTATAACTAATACTTGTAATAGCGCCACTCGCAACTACGTAATGAAAGTAGGTCCCATTAGAAAGACCCAAATCAATACATTTTATGCTAGGTTTTTGAAGCATTTGGCAAAACGCATCAACCGTCCTCGGCAGCCCTAGAGCAGTCCCGAAATCATTAATCGTACCGGTTGGTAAATAGCAAGCGTTCTATCCACACCTTGCTGTTTCATGCAGTTAATAGCGTAATGCAATGTTCCATCACCACCTGCAATAACGACCGTATCACAGTCATCAAAGAAGCCATCTGCACTTGAATCGTCAGCTGAAGCACTCGTGTATAAGATATCACTTGTTTCTAAGCCGTAATTTGCTTTCAAATGCTCACAAAGCTTTGCTACAACTTTGCGCATGCCGTTTTGACCTGAGACAGGGTTAATAATTGCTTTTATTTTCACTTGAATCTCTCTCATGTTTTGTAGGTAATTAGTAAGAAAGACCTACAATAATAGATATTTTAGCTATAAAAAAAGCCCGAATACCAATCTTTGGCAATTCGGGCGCTATGGCGGAGGGCAAGGGATTCGAACCCTCGATACCCTTGCGGGTATACATGATTTCCAATCATGCTCCTTCGACCACTCGGACAACCCTCCAGTTGATTCCGCTAAAGTCGCAAGGGGAATGATAGCATTCTCTCGGACTTCATGTCAATTTTTGCCAATATAATTAACAGCCTTAAGGCAGTTGCCTTTCTTACTTACGTTAAACCCCATTGGTTTTAAAATAGGGGATGCGTTTCTGGTCGAGTCTGCGACTAATAAAATCACTCATAAGGGTGTAAGCAACCGATACAACAGGGATACTTAGCAGCATACCCATAACCCCGGCCAGTGAGCCACCAACCGTGATGGATACAAGTATCCAAATCGGACTAAGCCCAACGGATTTACCGACGACGCGTGGATAAATTAGGTTGCCTTCAATTTGCTGAATAATTAAGAAGAGCACTACAAACCATATAGCCTGGATAGGATCGGTTGTGAGAATTAAAAGGAATCCGACAATTGCAGCTATAAAAGAGCCAATCATAGGCACCATGGCTGTGACCATAATTAAAACACTGATTAAAAGTGCGTAAGGGAAGCCAAATATATTCATCGCAATGAAAAATAAAACACCAAGAATTACGCACTCGAGCATCTGTCCTGTCATAAAGGACGAGAAAGTGCTAAGTGAAAGTCTAGAAACTTCGATGATACGATCTGCTCTGGATTCTTTTATAGTGGAATACAGTAGAGAACGCATTTGTCTGCCAAGTTTTTCTTTTTGAGCCAGAATATAAATGGCTAAGATAAAACCTAAAACGAAATTAAATATTGCAGAGATAACATTTACCGAAAAGTTCACGGTATTGTTGAGTAGTGTAGTGCCAAATGTTTGTACCCATGAAAAAACACGTTGTCCAATATTGGCCAGATCTAGATTGTACTTTGTCATAAAGTCTTCGATTTCTGGTGCTTGTCTGGACCAATCATTGACGAGTTTTTCTATATTCATAAAAAACTGAGGAATCTGATTAGCAAGGTTGCTAATTGTGCTAATGAGTTCAGGTATAACAATGAACATGACCCCCATAATTGTGCCAAGTGCTAAGACGAGAGTAATTAGGATGCTTATTGGCCTTGCAGCTTTAACGCGGAAATTGTTGTATTTTTTCCAAGGCTTTCCAAAAATTCTTTCTTCAATCTTGCCCATTATCGCATTCATGATGAGCGCAACGACGAGGGAAATAGTGATCGGTGTAAGAAATTTCAAAAATGACGTTAAATACTTGGGGAGCATGCCGATATTAGAAACACCTAAATAGAGAAGTACGGTGAAACTAATGAGTATCATTATGCTACGACGGTTTTGCTTATCTAAGTTCATGAATTCCGTAATCCCCCTCTACCAAAATATGTATGGTCCTAAGATAAAGCCAATGCATAGAATAAAAAGAAATAGACAGACCAACGAAAAAACGAGATGCTTTCGATTGCTTTTTTCTAATTGAACTAGTTGCTCATGAATTTCGGCATTTTGTTCACTTTTTTCATCCATGGCGGCACGCATACGTGCTTCATCATCACGGTTTAAGTCGCGTCTAGGTAAACTGACGTCTACATCCAATTCAGCCAAACGGCTAATGACTTCATCTGGGTTATTCAAACTTGCTAAATCAAGCTCTTCTAGTTGCTTGATGCAAGTCAAAAGCTCATGGGATTTTTCTTCCAATCGCGGGAAGTGGTGAAGTGTTAAGGCAGCGGCTTTTGAAGGATCATACAGTATCTTTCTGACGTCTTCCGTAGAAAAACGCAGTTTTCTCAGATTAGCAATTGCTGCTAATCGAATCAAATCTTCTTCGGCATATTCAGCTGATTCCGGCGTTTGAATCTCGGGAAAAAGCGGTGTAATAAGTTTTTCATTGACGTAAAACTTAATCGCTTCTTCATCCAAACCGCTTCGTTCACATATTTGTGTAAAGTTCATTCTTACCTCGAATATCAGCTGCCTAGTCTAGGGCAGGAATGTTATAATAGCTTCAGCAAAACACCGCCAACCAAAGCTGCCAGTAGTTTTATCTGATTATAACACTATGCACTTGTCGTTTTGCCAAAACAATGGAAGTTGTACAAAATGAATTTTTTTGAGCTGCGCGATAAATACCCACGCTTTATCTATCACCAATACTTTATAGAAGAACAAGCAGGCAGTCTACATGTTTCATTTCACTTTGAAATACCTGGCTTGGCTGAATTCAAACCGTCTTGGGTTTTCCCTCTAAGTCGTTTGGCAAAACCCCAACACACACACGAAGAACTCGAATCTTACGTATTCAATCTAGGCATGATCGAACTCATTTCCTATTGGAAGTGCGTATGTCCACCAATCATCGACATTAAATGCGGAAAACTAGACCTTGAACAAATGAAATTTTGGAAACACATCTACATTTCCGGTTTGGGAGAGTTTAAGCATCTAAATAATATTGATATTGCTGACGAGTTGTTTATAAATTTTTCGGAAGAGAGCTTAAGTTTAGGTGATATGGCGCTTCACAGAAACTCTAGTTTGTCGCATCTTAAGCAGCTAAAGGCACTCATTCCAGTTGGTGGTGGAAAGGACTCTATCGTCAGTCTAGAAAAGTTGCGAAGCTTAGATAGAGGTCGTTTCGCTTACTCGATTAACGCGAATCCAGCTGTCATCTCAAGTATGGACATCGCAGGTATCCCAGAGGAACGACGCGTTTTGCCAAAACGCACATTAGACCCAAAACTTCTAGAATTGAATGCTTTAGGTTACCTTAATGGACATACGCCGTTTTCAGCAATTGTAGCTTTCAGTGCGGCTTTGGCGGCCTATCTATATGGGATTGATGATATTGTTCTTTCCAACGAATCCTCTGCGAATGAGTCTACAGTTAAGGACAGTGATGTGAACCATCAGTATTCTAAGACAAGTGAGTTTGAGCATAATTTCGCTGAATATTTGAAAACATATTTGAATCCTGAACAACGTTATTTTAGCTTACTGAGACCCTTCAGTGAGCTTGCCATTGCTCGACAGTTCGCGCGTTATCCGCAGTATTTTAAAGCCTTCCGTTCTTGTAATCGTGGCTCAAAAACAAATTCATGGTGCGGTGCTTGCGCCAAATGTTTGTTTGTGGCGGCTATCCTTTTGCCATTCTTAGGGGTGGAGCAGGTGCACAAAATAATTGGCCGTGAAATCTTTGACGATGCGGAGCTTGCTTCCATGCTAGACGAGCTCTGCGGTTATCATGACGAAAAACCTTTCGAATGTGTTGGAACCGTTGAAGAAGTGAATTTAGCCATTGTGATGTATATCAATCAGGTTCTGGAAGCCGCGAAGACCAGTGCGCCAGAGTTTTCGACATTGCCGTATTTGATTAGCCGTTTTGCCAAACGTGCCTACGCAAGTAAGACGGGCGACGTCTTATGGAATGCTGCGTCAGGGCGAATTGAGTTGCTCATGCCTTCTGGTAACCCATTAAGTACGATTTATGAGGGGCATAGGGTGCCGGACGAATATTTACCGTTTTTAGCAGGATTTGTTGAAGGTGGTGAAGCGCATGTCTGAGAAGCTTGACCTTTCCAGGCTCTTTCAATTTCTTTTTGGCAAAACCATCCTTATCCTCGGTTTCGGCCGGGAAGGCCAGTCCAGCCTTGCATTTCTGGAGCGCCATCAATCTGAAATTCAGTGGGGGAAACTTGGGATAGCAGATCAAAGCGCGATTCAAGTTGATAGCGCATTAGCGCTAGATTTGTATAGTGGCCCTGATTACCTTTCTGCCATGGCTCAGTATGACATTGTCCTAAAATCACCAGGCATTAGTTTTAAACAATATAGTCGCAGTGTTGAGTATGAGGCTGTGCTTAGCGAATTTCCGAATACCTTGATAAGCAGCCAAATTGATTTGGTTCTGCGCTTTGTTGATGGCCTAAAAATTGGCGGTATCAGCGGTACGAAAGGGAAGTCAACCTGCACCAGTTTGCTGTATTCCATGATGGATGCTTCGCAGTATCCTGCCTATTTACGTGGCAACATTGGCGTACCAGTTTTGGACGATCTAGAGACGATGCCACGCGATGCTGCATTGTGCTTGGAGCTTTCATCGCATCAGCTTGAATTTATTCAGGCTTCTCCGTATGTTTCGGCTTTAACCAACTTTTACCCAGAACATTTAGATCATTACCGCGATTATGATGCATACCTCAGCGCGAAATTGAATATACTACGATTTCAAAAGCACACGGACTACTTTGTCCTAAATGCTGATGACGAAGATCTGGTGCGCAGAGCTAAGCCTTTAATTAAGGGAAAGTACGCCGTATTAACGACGAAGAATGCTCTTCTTGATGCGTATCACAATGATCCGGACTGCGTATTTCTTGTCCATATTAATGAGGCTGGTTTTTCGCTTTTGGATCGTGATCGAGAGCGTGGATTTACAGTTAATCTCAAAGAATTAAACCCACAACTAAAAGGTCTTCACCACTATTTTGATGCTGCTTTAGCCGCGGCTTCCGCTTATTTTATGGGGGCTGATGAAGCTGCAGTGCGACAGGGGATTGCAAATTTTAAAGGACTGGCTCACCGCAACCAATGGGTGAGAAATCTTGGTGGAGTAGACTATTTTAACGACTCCATTGCTACCATTCCTCAATCGACCTTACTAGCACTTGAGACCCTGGAAAACGTCTCTTGTTTAATTGTCGGCGGAATGGATAGAGGCTTGGACTATTCTGATTTCTGTGCTCAGCTCTTGGCTTATCCAGACTTGAAAGTAATTTGTCTACCAGACACAGGAGCACAAGTTTACGATTATTTTGGCAAAAACAACGCAAACAACCGCGCCTTTAAAGCTGAAACCGTAAAAGAAGCCGTTTCTCTGGCACAAACTTTAGCTATCCCTGGAACCAGCGTGCTTTTGTCACCCGCCGCCTCTAGTTACCACCGTTTCAAAAATTTCGAAGATCGCGGGAACTCCTTTATCGCCGCCGTTGAGGCTTTGGAACTCTGATTATTACAGGGAGTTGAAAACTTGGCATCTTTGATGTCAACTTTTCAGGCTACTGCAGCTATTATCACTGATAATGCTCTGGAATCAACAGGGAGTTGAAAACTTGGCACCTTTGATGTCAACTTTTCAGGCTACTGCTGCGATTAGCGGACTAAACGCTCTGAAATCTACAGGGTGCTGAAAACTTGACACCTTTGATGTCAACTTTTCAGGCTACTGCTGCGATTAGCGGACTAAATGCTCCAAGGCTTGCAGGGAGTTGAAAACTTGTCACCCGAAGTGTCAACTTTTCAGGCTACTGCAATCTTGGCCTCTTGAGACTCTCACAATCGTACTTTTAAAATGTATTAGGACTAAAGCGAAGTTTTGCCAAACTTTGCCATCTAAAAATGGCAAAACGAAAACAAACTCGACGTATCATGGTTGTGCTGGTTCTGGAATACAGAATTATGGATTTTCTAAACCAACAATAAAGTCGAAAGAGGTAAATGTGATCGTGAGATTTCTAGCTTATGAAAACGCACTTCAACTTCGTGATATTAAGTATGCGAACAGTTATTTTGCCAAGGAGATAGGTAAGACCAAGATACCCCAGTTCTTCATACTTGATGAAAAGGATAGGTTTCGAGACGGAAATGGTATATATCACCTTTACTCAAAACCTTTACCAGAAGGTGCCCTTGATTACGAAAACGGTATAGTTTCAATCGAGTTAATGTTCATGCAACTAGCGCAAGTCTATACTCTGAAGCAATGTATTATTCTTGGTTGCTTGCTATGTGCTTGTTCAAATGGGCCGCAATCGCCAGTAATTATCGAGAAACAACGGCTTGTTGATTTTGCTAGAGAGGCTGTTGGTTATCCGGGGCGGAGAAAAGCGCTTCAAGCATTAAAGTATGTAAAGGAGCGAGCTGTCTCGATTATGGAAATATTTGTGCATCTTTTAATTGGATTACCAAACCATTTAGGTGGGCTAGGAATAGAAGGCGGAGTATTTAATGGAGCGGTTGAATTAAATGCTGATGGCAAAAAGGCCCTTGGCATGCGATATTGTTTCCTTGATTATAGCTTTCCCGAGTTAAAAATCTGCATTGAATACCAAGGCGAGCATCATAATTCTTGCGTTGATTATGACTCGGTGAGGTTTACTGCGCTAGAAGAGATGGGTTATAAAATTATCATAATTACTAAATCACAACTCTATAATTCAGACAGAAGGGCCCAGTTAGTAAAACTTATTTTGAAGCTATTTAACAGGAAGCAAAGAGTTAGAACCAGCAAATATATATTAGAGTATGATAATACTTGGAAAATGCTGCCAAGAATTGATAATAAAAATCAGGCGTCACTAAAAGTAGGGAACATGCCAAGCGAAAGACAATGGAACAGCTATTATTGATTAGATATGTAATCCTTACAGGGAGTTGAAAACTTGGCACCCAGTGTGTCAACTTTTCAGGCTACTGCAGCGAACAGCATTTAAAACGCTTCGAAATTTACAGGGAGTTGAAATCTTGTCACTTTTGATGTCAACTTTTCAGGCTACAGCAGCGATTACCACTCAAAACGCTCCAAGGCTTACAGGGAGTTGAAATCTTGTCACTCGGAGTGCCAATTTTTCAAGCTACAGCAGCGATTTGCATCCAAAACACTCTGAAATCTACAGGGAGTTGAAATCTTGGCATCCAGAAGCACCAACTTCCCACTCAAACAACAATCCAAATCCATCGTTTTATTTGACAAGACAAACCTCTGATGCTAATATCTTCGGGTGCTTAAAGGCAGCAGACAAAGGCCATAGCAAAGGCGTTTGGCACAGAGGGAATGAAGTAAGCTTGCTGCAAAGCTGAAACATCTTAGTCAAACACCCCTACGGAAGATTTGTTTCATTTGCTGTTTATTGTTAAAACACAAAGGAGGATACATATGGCACGTTATACAGGTCCTGTTTGGAAAAAGTCCCGTCGTTTGGGCTTCTCCATCTTAGAAACAGGTAAAGAACTTCAAAGAAGAGAATACGCACCAGGCCAACATGGTCAAGGACGCCGTTCTAAAATGTCAGAGTATGGTCTGCAATTGCGCGAAAAGCAACGCATCCGTAATCTTTATGGATTAAGCGAACGCCAATTCTACAACACCTATCTGAAAGCATTAAAGCTCCCCGGAGTAGCAGGTACAAACTTCCTCGTGATGCTCGAATCACGTTTGGACAATGTTGTCTATCGCATGAACTTTGGCCGTACCCGTAGAGCAACCCGTCAATTAGTTAACCACGGTCACGTCCTGGTTGATGGAAAAAAAGTAGATATCCCTTCCTATCAAGTGAAGCCAGGTCAAACCATCGAGTTACGTGAAAAATCACGTGGTCTTTCAGTGGTTGTCGATTCACTGGAAGCATCTATTTCAACACCAGAGTTTGTTTCTGTTGATCAAGAAGCACGTAAAGGTACGTATGTACGTTACCCAGATCGTACTGAATTGAACGAAGATCTTGACGAATCACTCGTTGTTGAGTTTTACTCCCGTTAATGGTGAGAGGCAAGGTTTTGCCAAAATGATAGCAGCACTCAATCCATGGCTAAACGCTGTGGATTGTTTTATATTTATGGTAGCAAGTACGAGAGAATAGAAGAGGGCTATGAGTAGGTATTGGAAACTTTTTAAAAAGTCTCTTAAACATGATGTTGAATTCGAAGACAGGGAAGCGTACGGCATTTTAAGTGCTATCGTTGGTAGTCTTTGCAATATCCTGCTCTTTTCCGGAAAACTCTTTTTTGGCTATTTGAGTTCATCGGTCGCGCTTATTGCTGATGGCCTAAACAATCTTTCCGATCTTGTTTCACAAGCGGTAACTTTGATAAGCTTTAAAATCTCAGCCAAACCCGCCGATAAAAACCATCCTTACGGACATGCCCGCGCAGAATATCTTGCAACAACTGTCGTGGCTGTTCTTATCATCCTGATGGGTATTGAACTGCTACGCTCTGCCTATGATAATCTTGGCAAAAGCGAACTACCAAGCACGAACATCTATACTTTGATTGTCATTGTTCTTTCGATCATCGTAAAATTATGGATGTATTTTTACAATAAAGGACTTAGTCTCAAACTTAATTCTGACTTGCTTATGGCGACAGCCAAAGACAGCCGCAACGATGTACTTGCTACAAGTACTGTACTAATAGCTGCTTTTGTTGGCTTGCTATTCAAAGTTAATATCGATCCTTACGTTGGCGGTATTGTTGCTTTTTTTGTCTTAAAAACTGGCGTGCAAATTCTCCTTGACATGGTACATCGCCTGATGGGTTCTACGCCCGACCCAGAGGTGTTCAAAGGGATAGTGCGTATGGTAAACACCTATCCGCATATTTTGTCTACGCATGACTTGTTGGTTCATGAGTATGGACAATCAAATATTTACGCATCAATCCACGTTTCAATGGATGCGCAAATGCCTTTCATAAAAATTCATGGCATTATTGATCAAATTGAACGTGAAGTTTCCAAAGAATTTGGCGTTAAACTCTTAATCCATGTAGATCCAGAACGACCAATGACAGTCGACGAACATAGAATCGTACGTCTAATTCAAAACAGTATCAATGAAGTGAATTTACAGTTAAGCATCCACGACTTTCAGTTTTTGGAACAAAACGAGGAGGGCAACCTTAAGGTTTCCTTCGATGTAGTCGTTCCTGACAGCGAGAAAACACCTAATGCGGACTTGCATAAAGCAATAGAAGAAAAAATCCATGCACAAGAACCAAATTTGGAACTTCTGATGGATTTTGACCGTGCCTATCAAAAGGTAAAACCAAAGAAAGCACCCTAAGGAAAGCAGAGCTTATTTATTTAGGTACTTTTCTTCAAGCATTGTTTGAAGCATAGCATCTTTAACTTTCAACATTACTTCCGTCCCGGCCAGCTTCTCGAGAATCGCTAAGGCAAAAATGAGCGAGGTAGCAGGTCCACGTGATGTAATAACTTGTCCGTCATCTACCACGAGATCTTCAGAAAACGCTTTGTAATTCACTTTATCTTCCACACCAGGAAAACAGGTGCCGCGGTAGCGTTTGGCTAAGCCTGAAGCTTCTAAAGATAGAGGCCCTGCACAAATAGCTGCAATCAAGACATCTGCTTTCTCGCACTCTTGTAAATAGGCGATTAACTTAATGTTTTCACTAAGTGTTTTAGCTGCTGGTAAGCCCCCCGGGATATAGAGCAGAGATACGTCATTCGCCCAGGGTAAGTTTTTCATTTGCATATCCGCTTGAACCGGAACTCTTTGGGCTGAAGATACAACCAAGGAACTTGTGGTACTAACTGTGAAAACAGGCCAATTTGCACGTCTTAAAACATCGACAATGGTTAATGCTTCGATAGTCTCAAAACCTTCTGCCAATAACACGTAAGCTGCTTTTCTATCATTGTTGTCCATTATCGGACCTCCTTTGAGATTACTAATCGAGTTTATTAGTAAGGCGGTTAATAGCTATAGTATAGCTGATAGCCCTAGAGTCCGTGGCATAACTCACAAGCGTGAAACAAAATCCTCATAGCCAAATTCTTTCAAAATCTGCGTAGAACCATCAGACTTGAGCAGAACGATAGCAGGAAGATTTATTCCATTGAAGGTATTGTTTTTTACCATGGTGTAGATGGCCATGTCGCACAGAACAAGACGTTCACCGATTTGTAAAGGTTTGGCAAAACCATAATCCCCAACTACATCTCCTGCTAAGCAAGTTGCACTTGATAGGCGATATACAAAGGGGTATTCATGAGAAGACTCAGAATTCACCAATGTTAGTTCTTCAACCGCCCTGGCTCCAATAATTTTTGGAAGATAGGGCATCGCCAAAACATCAGGCATGTGACATTCAGCAGAACTGTCCAAAATCGCAATCTGCATGCCATTTTCTACAAAATCCAAAACTTCAGTAAATAAATAACCGGCATTTAAGGCTATCGCTTCTCCAGGTTCAAGATATATTTCCAAGTCATACTTTTCACGTAAACGAAGAATCGCAGAAACCAAGACATCTACATCATAGTCAGCGCGTGTTATGTGATGGCCACCACCGAGATTTAACCAACGCACGTTTGATAAATATTCGCCAAAATTCGCTTCGAGTGCTGCAATCGTCGTGACTAAATCATCACTGTTCTGTTCGCACAGCGTGTGCATGTGAAATCCTTCAACCCCAATCAGATTTTTTGCTTGAAAAGACGACTTCACTACGCCTAGACGCGAGAATGGCGCACAAGGATCATAGAGAGGTGTGGTCAATTGTGTTTGACATTCCGGATTCAAACGAAGACCAATTGAAATATTACGCTCATGTGCCATAACCCGTTCGCGATACTTGTCTAGCTGTGTAAACGAATTAAATACGATATGGTCTGTACAGTCCAAAATGGCATCAAATTCATCTTCGCGAAATGCAGGGGAAAAGACATGGGTTTCACGGCCAGGCATGTATTCATAGCCTAAACGCGCCTCGTGCAAGGAGCTAGCGGTTGTGCCAGCAAGATACTCGCCAATGAGAGGATAAAGATGGTAGCAAGAGAAAGCTTTTTGAGCCAAAAGAATTTTGGCACCTGAACGCTCCGCAACACTATGTAGAATTTCTAGATTGCTAATTATTTTTGCTTCATCAATCAAATAAGCAGGGCTTGGCAAGCGTTCGGCTAATTCAAAAAGCTTTTCTTCAGACGTCATAAATACACCTTATCTTTCGCATCAAAAACTAGTCCAGTAAGACTGGGTTAAAGTCTTCAATCCAAGGCAGGCCATAAATGTTTAAGGCTTCCATGAAGGGATCTGGATCGAATTCCTCGACGTTGAAAACGCCGGGTTTTTGCCATAAGCCATTAGCCACAAGCATCGTACCAATCATGGCCGGAACGCCCGTCGTATAAGAAATTGCCTGTGAGCCCACTTCGCGATAACTTTCCTGATGATCACATACGTTGTAGACGTAGTAATTACGCGGCTGTCCGTCTTTTTCACCTTGGAAGATACATCCAATATTGGTTTTTCCCACGGTACGCGGTCCTAAAGAAGAAGGGTCTGGCAAAACGGCTTTCAAAAACTGCACCGGCACGATAGGACGCCCCTCGTACATAATTGGTTCAATGGAAGTCATCCCGACATTTTCCAGTACTTTCAAATGGTTCAAATAATTCTGCGAAAAAGTCATCCAAAAACGAATCTTTTCGACACCCTTGATATTGATAGCCAATGACTCGAGCTCCTCGTGGTGTAAGAGATAAATATCTTTTTCACCAACCTGATCAAAATCATAAGTTTTCTTAATCGATAGCGCTTCGGTTTCAATAAACTTTCCGTTTTCGAAGTAAGATCCGGGTGCGGTGATTTCACGTATATTAATTTCAGGATTAAAGTTCGTGGCAAAAGGATACCCATGATCCCCACCATTACAATCCAAGATATCAATCTGTCTTATCGTGTCAAAGTAGTGTTTCTGAGCATAAGCAGAAAACACTCCGGTAACACCAGGGTCAAAACCCGAACCTAATAAGGCAGTAATACCCGCTTCCTTAAAACGCTCACGATAAGCCCATTGCCATTTATATTCGAATTTCGCCGTATCTAATGGTTCATAGTTAGCAGTATCCACGTAATGGGTTTTCGTTTCTAAACACGCATCCATGATGCTTAGATCCTGGTAGGGAAGTGCAAGATTCAAAACCACATCCGGCTGATAAGAGCGAATCAAAGCAACTGTTTCAGCAACATTGTCTGCATCGAGTTGTGCTGTTTCAATAGGCATGGCATTTTTCTTGTCTAGTTCCGCTTTCAATGCATCGCATTTTGATTTAGTACGTGACGCAATCATCAAACCGTTGAAACTTGAAGAATTCTGTACAATTTTATGCGCTGCAACACCTGCAACACCTCCGGCACCAATTAATAGAACTTTACTCATCTTAATTATCCTTTCCTGCGTCGAATGCCGCACCTTTACAATATGCTTTGCTTACTTATTAAGCATTAATAAAATAAATTCTCTTACTATTTTTATCGCAAGTGCGGTCGATCTGCCGCTCGGATCCAAACTGGGACTCAATTCTGTGATATCCGCAGCAACTATCTGCTTACCTGGCAACTTTTTCAGCATGGCGATGATTTCATTAAAACGCATGCCACCAGCTTCTTGCGTGCCCGTACCTGGCAGCTCAGAGGGATCTAACACGTCTAAATCAAAGGTCAAGTATATTGGACGCTCACCGATTATTGTCAAAGCTTCCTCTAAACGAGAGAAATCGAAGGGACAAAGAAAAATGTGCTCTTTTGCCCAGTCCCACTCGGGTTTGTCACCTGAACGTATGCCAAACGAAAAAATCCTCTCATCGCCCAGAAAATCCCAACAACGACGTATAACAGAAGCATGTGAAAGCTTTTCTCCTAAGTAGTCATCACGTAAATCTGTGTGTGCGTCAAAATGCAGAAGTACCATGTCTGGATGTTTGGCAAAAGCAGTCTCGACAGCTGGCAAAGTAACAAGGTGTTCGCCCCCCAGCATCAAGGCTTTTTTATGATCATTTTGTATGGCTAAACTCCACGCTTTTATCATGTTTAAAGCGTTCATTACGTTGCCAAAGGGAAGTTCTAAATCACCGATGTCACAAACATTAAAATCTGCCATATCTAAATCTTGGTAAGGGGAGTACGTTTCAATACCAAAACTATCTTGGCGTATCGCGTTTGGACCAAAACGTGTCCCAGGACGAAAGGAAGTTGTTCCGTCAAAAGGTGCTCCAAAGAGAATTAAATCTGCATCCTCATAAACAGCATCACAGCCAATAAAAGTCGATTGATTCGGTGCTTTACGCATGCTCAAGCTGCTCCTTCACGTAGTTTGGTAGAGCAAAAGCTCCACGGTGTAAGGCTGTGTTGTAATAGCGTGTACGAAGCCCAAAGTCCAGCCAGCGTTCCTCTTGTAGGTCCAGCAATGGATGTGGTCCTTTGGAGGCAAAACCAAATAACCAATGTCCAGAGGGGTAAGTAGGTATATGCGCTTGATAAACTGCACACACAGGAAATAAATTTTTTAAGATACGATGCGCACGATGCATTGCCATAACATATTCATCGTAGAAAGTACTTTCGTGCTGATTAATCAGTATGCCTCCGTCTTGTAGGGCATTGTAACAGCTTCCGTAGAACTCATTGGTAAAAAGGCCTTCACCTGGTCCAAAAGGATCAGTAGAGTCAACTATAATCAATTGATACTCTGCATGCTTGCTGCGCACAAAGCGGACACCATCAACGAAATGGATTTTAACGCGCGGGTCATCCAGTTTTGAAGCAAGTTGTGGCATGTACTCCTGACAAGCGGAGACTACATCTTCATCGATTTCAACCATGTCGATGTGTTCAATGTGAGCGTAACGCGTCAACTCACGAATAGTTCCGCCATCTCCGGCACCAATGACAAGCACTTTACGGATGTCCGGATTTACAGCCATGGGCACATGGGTAATCATTTCGTGGTAGATAAACTCATCTTTTTCGGTGCACATCAGATAGCCGTCGAGAACAAGGATTTTGCCAAACTCTTCTGTGTCGTAGATGGCAATTTCTTGGAAATCGCTTTTGCCATTATAAAGTTCACGAAGAATTTTCATCGAAAACCGTGTAGTCGGCGTGTGTGCTTCAGTAAACCAAATATCTGCTTTCATCGTTTAGCCTTTCTTGACATGCAATTAGAGAACATCAACCACATTGATGTAATCCATTTCCATATCCTGCGTACCAGTCATAAATGACCCTTTTTCTTTGGCGTAATTGATATAGTCCAAAACATCTTGCGTAATGCGTTCGCCAGGTGCCAAGATAGGGATACCGGGTGGATAACACATGACAAATTCTGCGGAAACATAACCCAAGGCTTGATCTCGGGGGATTGCTTTGTTTTGGCAAAAAAACGCTTCCTGCGGCGCCATAACCACATCGGGACTAATATACTCTTGTGTCAGCATGCCCGCTTTGGGACCCGAATAAATGCGCTTTATTTCCGCCAATGCTGTAATCAAGCGCTCTAATTCTAAAGCGCGATCGCCAGCAGAAATAATAGCTAAAATATTTCCTATATCCCCAAATTCAATTTGTATATCGTATTCGTCTCTTAAAATGTCGTACACTTCAACGCCTGCTAGGCCCACATCTCTTGTGTGGATAGAGAGCTTGGTGCGATCAAAACTGTAGAATGCTTTGCCGTCACAATAATCATCGGCAAAAGCAATGTAAGAACCGATACGGTTGATTTCCGTTCGGGCATAATCTGCGAAAGCAACAGTTTGACGATAAATTTTTCTCCCGTTTAAAGCCAAATTCTTTCGAGCTATATCGAGTGACGACATCAGTAAGTAAGAAGCAGAAGTCGTTTGCGTTAAATTGATAACTTGATGTATGTGGCCCACATTCATGGAAGGTCCAGCTAGCAGTAGGGAAGACTGGGTGAGCGAACCGCCTGTCTTGTGCATGGAAACAGCAGCCAGATCACAACCACAAGCCATGGCAGAAATGGGGAGTTGGTCACCAAAATAGAAGTGAGTGCCGTGTGCTTCATCAACCAAAACACGCATACCACGCCTATGTGCTAAATCAGTAATTGCGCGTAAATCAGAGCATACGCCATAGTAGGTTGGATTGTTGACAAGAACTGCTTTGGCATCAGGATGCTTCTCTATTGCAGCAGCAACGTCTTCAACACGCATACCTAAGGGAATTCCGAGCTTATCGTTGAGCCCAGGATTGACATAAATAGGAATTGCGCCGCAGACGACTAAGGCATTAATCGCACTACGATGTACGTTACGAGGCATAATTAGTTTTTCGCCAGATTTAACGGTCGACCAAATCATGGCTTGGACAGAGCCTGTCGTTCCGCTAACCATGAAAAAGGCGTGTGCGGCACCGAAAGCGTCAGCAGCTAAATTCTGGGCCTCAGCGATTACTGAGCTAGGATGGATGAGATTGTCTAAAGGTTTAGAGGAGTTGACGTCTGCTGAAAGACAGTCTTGTCCAAGAAAATTCACGAGTTCAGGCATGCCTCGTCCTTTGTGGCCGGGGACATCGAAACGCACGATGCGGTTTTGCCGATATGCTTTTAATGCTTCAAAAAGAGGTGCCCTACGTTGTGAAAGTTCCTGCATGCTTTAATCCAATCAATAGACATTCACGCCTGAGAAAATTTCAATCATTTCTCTGCGTAGATTATTGGTGATTTCCAAACGCGTGCTGGGAGGAAGTTCGTAGACATCCGAGTTGAAGAGGTAGTTCTGTAATTCGATCTCCTTAATCAACATTTTAGTGTGGAATATATTGCTTTGATAGACGTTCACGTCAATCGCATCATATGCCCTGAGTGTTTTCTTGTCGATAAAGTTTTGTATTGAATTGATAGGATGATCGTTAAAATATTTTTTTCCGTTCACATCGCGCGTAAAACCACGAACACGATAGTCAATAGTGATGATATCTGAATCAAAGCTAGAGATAAGGTAATCGAGTGTGTTCAAGGGTGAAACCATCCCACAAGTAGAAACGTCTATATCTACACGGAATGTTGAAATAGAGTTGGCAGGGTGATACTCAGGAAAAGTGTGTACCGTAACATGGCTCTTGTCCAAGTGCGCATGAACAATTTCTGCTGCCTTTTTTTCGCGTTCCCTTTCAAAAAACCAAGCACCCTGGTTGCAAGTTTCATCAATCATATCTGCCGCAACTTCTTGTTCTGCAATGAGCACATTTACTGAAGCCCCTTGCGGATCATAGTCTTGGCATGAAATATTAAGAATCTTAGCTCCGATAATTTCCGTGACATCACAAAGAATTTTAGTGAGTCTTTCAGAGTTATATTGTTCATCTATATAAGAAATATAATCCATGCGTTCACGTTCCGTGTTTGCATAGCAAATATCATAGATATTAAAGCTCAATGTTTTGGTGAGATTGTTAAAGCCATATAAGGCCAATTTGTTTTCCAACCCGATCATCACAACCTTTCGCATGAATTGACAAGCTATGAAGGCCAGCTGCCAAAAGCAGAAAAACCCATTAAACAGTCAACAACAAATTTAGCAGAAAAAAAGAATATATCAATAGTTAGAAGTAGTAGGTGCTTTTTGGCCACTCATCTTTGAAATAAAATCAATCGTATGTTCTAGATGTGGAATAATGAAGCCTAGGCGCACAGCACCAGTCATCGCCAATTTATGATTATCACCTGATAGAACACGGTAACGTATATCACTATCTACAAAACTTCTGCCACTGCGGCGGTGTTTTATGTACTCATCAAAAAGCTCTTGTGGATAATAGTAACTGTAATCCATGTCTGTCCATGAGTCTAAGATGGTGAAATTTTTAAAGCGCCATGCTACAGTCTGACTGTCTATTTCGATAACATCAACAATAGAGCGACTGAAATGAAGCATGATGCGTTCTTTTCTTGGGTTCATAGCGTAGTGTTCCTGCATGACTGTCCAAATATGCCAGCGGAGGAGGTTTTGCCTCGTTCTTCTGGGCATCTGCAACCATAAATCAGCGCCATTAGCACTTTGTTCTAAAGTGTTGAAGATAATCATAAACAGTGGGTTACGTTGTTCTTCGCTATAGTTAGGGCTCTGGCTGACACGTGCCAATAAACTCATGAACTGATCTTGCGGCAACTTCAAACTTATATCTTTAATTAAGTGACGTTGCTCATATAGAACCCTATCATCACAACTAAGCAGGTATTTACCTAACAAAGCAGCACCGAACTGTGTTGTGTAATCCAGACCATAATTCTTATAGAACAAACGCATTATTTTTTCGTAAGGATTCCCATCGTTATTTCCACTAGCGTTGTTCAACTCGGCTTTATGCTCTTGCATGTGCTCGTTAAAAATAGCGAGTGTATTGTGCAGAAGTTGATCCGTGGCTAAACTAAAGTCCACGCGTGCCGGAAGGTAGTCCTTGATATAGCTTGGGGCTTGACCATAACGTTTTGGACCCCGACGCAACATGGCGTAAATTTCTGCGAAAGACATTTGTATAGAACGGTTCGGAAAGTGCGCTTGAAACGCCTGCCAACCTTGCTCATACAAGGACCAGCTGCATCGCTCACGACAGAGCTGTTGGAGTCTTTTTAAACTGTCTTGACTGCTCACTTGTAAGAAAGCAGGGAAGATAAGTCTTTCTAATCTGACATCCAAATGCTTACAAAACTTATTCCATTCTCCACCTTCTAATTTTTTTAATGGCAAAAGCAAATCATCAATATAGCGTTCATCCGCAGGCAAAAATTCCCCTGGTAGGGGATGCGCTTGTCTGACTTGTTTCATCGTTTCTGATAAACGAGGCGGAAGAGCTTTGGGGGTCATTCTTGAACTCCGTCTGATACAGCGTCAACCAGCCGGGCAACACTGTCGCGAATTGCAGTAGCACTATGTGAAAGTCTTTCTGTAAGTTCAGCAAGACCTGTATCAAAATCAGTTAAGGTTACATCGACACCGCTTTGCAATTGAGAAGTGAAATGTTTGACTGAGTCATCTAAACCACTGCTCAGTTTTGTAATATTCTCACTAATGACACCATTATGCTTCTCTATATCCATGGCGGATAAGGTAATGCGCTGTGTGAGATGACGATATTCACTTAGAACTTTACTGCTTTCAGCTTGTGTATCTGCCAATAGTTTATGGAGCAGTTCATTCTCTTGGCGCAAGTTGAGCATGGTGTCATGATTCATTTGACCAAAGTTCTCAATGGCATCCGCCATCATCTGTAGCTTACCGGCAAGTGTTTCTTCACTACCTGCTTGTAGTTTGGTCATTTCTTGATTGTTTGCAGTGATGTGTTCAGATACCGTACGCAAACCTGATAGACCTTCATTCCACCTTTGTGATTGTTCGTCTAAAAGCGAAATATGTGACAGAATCTTGGCATCTAATTCTTCAGCCTGTGTACGATAGTTTGCGAATTGCTCAAAGGCCATATCCAAGGCAGTTTTAGAGTGGTCTACGACATCCGTATAGGATTTAACTTGATTTTCCAAAGGTTGTAGAGAATCTGTAATTGTATGGGAAAGGGCAGCGGAGAACTCGCGTGATAAGACTTCCATGCCTGCACTTTGCTTGTTGGTCAATTCAACACATAAATTTGACAAGGCTTGGTTACTCTCTGTGAGAGCGGGAGCAATTTGTCTTTCCAGCACGCGTTCAATGCTTTCCGAAACAGTATCAACAAGTTTTTGATCACTTAATTCTTCAACTTTTGTGCTTAGCAAAGCCGCAGAATCTGCCATACGTCTGTCGTATTGCATAAATTCATCAATCAGCAAGGCCGTACCACTACGTTCGCTATATTCTGGCAAAACGCGCGCATAAATCATGCGCAAGTCTAAAATACTATCGTTTAATAATTGATTATATTTACGGTTACCAAGGTAAATAACGGCAGCTAAAAATATTGCTAAGAGGAAGGGGATAAGTGCCATGGCGATATTACTTGGAAAATTACTAATAAGCGGAACAAGGATAATCACAACGCTTGCTAAAGTGCCAATTGCTAGAATATTAAGCGCAATCTCAGGGCGCAAACTCCTTCTTTGGGAAAAAGTCAAAAGTTTTTGGAAGCTAAGGTATTGTTTGGCTTCAGGAACCCATTTTCCATGAAACAAGCGCTGGCTTTCTTTTTGAACCAAGCGCATTGCCTTACTCAAATTTTCATCTTTGCTATCATCAGCGGATTCACAAAGCACAGCTAAGTTATCAACATGATTTGTATCAAGTTTTTCAGCGGCCTCTCGAACAATCCACCAAGCATCTAGCTTCTTTTTAATAAAAGCTTTGTTTTGAAAAAAACTAATGGCAAAAGCAAGCAGAATAACAAGTACACTAAAAACAAGAATGTAAAAAGTAAAGTTTGTACTCATCTGTAGAAATGTCAGACTAAGCGAATATCCCAACGCAAACATAAAAAAAACCTCCATCAATCAAACCGCATAAATATCATATCGGAAATAACGTTGAAGGTGAGAGTCTTAATGATGAAGATTGTGTTACATTACCGATAGATTCCGTTAATGTTCTTCGGAACCGCTCAATCTCTGATTCTTTACCATGTCAGCATAGATACCTGAGGCCGCCATTAGTTCTAAATGTGTACCGCGCTCTACGATCTCCCCATTCTCTAAAACCAAAATTTGATCCGCATGTTTAATCGTCGACAAGCGATGCGCAATTATTAATGTAGTACGACCTTCCATCAAACGTAGGGTTCCTTGTTGGATGATGGCTTCGGTTTCTGTATCGACATGGGAAGTAGCTTCGTCAAGAATTAGAATTGTTGGATCTTGTGCGAGTGCCCTGGCAAAAGTGATGAGCTGTCTTTCGCCAGATGAAAACGTTGCACCGTTCTGAACTACTGGCGTTTTTAAACCTTCTTCATGATGATCTAAGAAGAATTGTCCACCAACTTCTCGGAGCGCGTGTAAGGCAGCATCTGGACCAATATCTGGTCTATTCAAAGTGATATTTTCTAAGACTGTCCCTGTGAAAAGATAGCTGTCTTGTTGAACGATGGCAATTGGCTCTCGGATTAATCCACGATTCAGTTCACGCAAATCTTTGCCTAATAGAGTAATGCTACCTTCCTGCACATCGTAAAAACGTAAAATTAGATTCATGACAGTAGATTTACCGGATCCCGTGTTTCCAACAATCGCAACCGTCTGACCTTTTTGAACTGTAAAGCTGATGTCCTTAAGAACAGGGGCATCTTCCACATATTGGAATGAAACGTTTTTAAAAGCGACTATCTCAGCTTCATTATCAGAAAATTCCAAAGGACTAATTGTATCAGATAAATCAGCGGCAGCATCACTTTCTTCAGGCATATCCAAGAGTTCGAAAATATGATCTGCAGCGGCATTAGCGCGTTCCAGATTGCCGAGCTGCATGCTGATATCGATGCTTTTCGTAAATATTTTGGTAGCATAATCAATAAAGAGAAAGAGCATACCAGGCGTCATCAGGTCTTGCCCTTGGATGGATGAAAAGCCAACAGCTAACAAGATGCCGATAATTGTTATGAAACGTAGCGTGCCGACTGCATTATATGCACTGTAAGAAAAAAGTCTTGTCAGATCTTGAGAATTATTAAAGTGTTTTTCGATAATTTTGTTAAAGCGGTTTTTCGTGGATTTTTCAGCTCCCAATGCGCGGACAATTTCCATGTTTGAAACATTCTCATTAACATTAGCATTAATTTCGCTAAGCGATCTACGATAAGCGACACTGTATTTAGCGGATTTTCTCCTAAAATCAGCAATGATGAAAACTAAAATCGTCATGGGAACTAACATGATAAGGGCTAAAAACCATTCTACGAAGAGTAGTGAGAAGTAAACAAAGATGATGTAGGCTGCTGCCATGCTTAAATCAGAAATCACGATATTATATAGCGTTTGTAGCGTTTTCGTGTCATTGGTGATTCTAGAGACCACTTTACCCGCTGGAAGTTTATCAAAGTAGCTGATTGGCATACGCTGGATATGCTTAAATACATCATCACGCACATGTGCACTGATCTGGGTAGCTGCATTTTGACCACTTAAATCTGCCTGGTAACGTGTCAAACCACTAAGTGTGTTGATGATTAAATAAACCACTAGCAAGGTCGCGAAAACAGAAATAGATCTTACTCCGATACCATTAACGATTTCTCTGTCCAATACACGAGAAACAAGGTAAGGGGCAAGCAAGTCTGTTGAAACTGCAAGTAAAGTAAAGAAGAAGCTTTTGGCAAGCATCCTTTTTTCCAAGACAGCATATTTTAATAAACGGACATTGCGCTGCTTATTGGGTTTACGTTGATCTTCATCCATGCGCTTTACCTCCTTCCATTTGTTGGTGTAGGTATTGTTCACGGTACCAACCTTCTTGCTTAAGCAATTCTTCGTGGGTCCCGCGTTGTATAATTTGTCCTTTATCTAGAACGATTATTAAATCGGCGTGTGTAATAGCGGATAAACGATGTGCGGTAATAACAGTGGTTTTCCCTAGGCGTTCCTTCTTTAACATTTCTAGAATGCGTAACTCCGTGCTGCTGTCAACAGCAGAGAGACTATCGTCTAAAATCAACAAATCTGAGTTTACGACCAAAGCTCTGGCAATCGCGACACGTTGTTTTTGACCACCAGATAGAGTAATGCCGCGTTCACCGACAAGCGTTTCTGCACCATCGGGGAAAGTTTTTATGTCATTGGAGAGTTCTGCTTGTTCGATGGCTTTATCAACAACTGCATCAGAACAGCTGTCATCAACAAGGCGAACGTTATCTCTAATTGTTAGTGAGAAAAGGCTATGTTCCTGAGGAACATAAGCGCTGTGCTTTCTTAAGCTGTCAAGCTGGTACGCCCAGATAGGCACTCCGGAAATGGTAAGTTGTTCGCCATGAAGGGGATAGAGATGCAAGAATTGTTTGACGAGAGTTGTCTTGCCGCTACCAGTTTTGCCAACAATACCTAAGGTTTGACCACTTTTAAGAATAAAACTAATGTCCGTCAAGACAGCTTCAGATCCTGAGGGGTACTGAAAATTAAAGTGTTCAAAGCGGTAGTCGCCTCCACCTGTATAAACAAGTGCATCTTTACTATCCACATACTCCTCTTGGTAATCAAAAAGTTCTTGAATACGTTCCATGGAGGCCGATGCTTGTTGGGAAATATTAATAAATTCACCCATCGACATCATTGGCCAAACAAGTAAGCCTAAATAAATATTAAAAGAAATCAACTGACCCAAACTTATTGTGTTAGTGGAAATAAAATAGGCTCCAATTGCTAAGGATAAAACAACAGATACACCGGAACATATGCGATTAAAGGGAATAATCTTAGCTTCAAAGCGATTGAATTTGACAGTTTTTTCATATGTTGTTTGAACGGCTTCATTAAATTGTGCTTCAACCTGAGCTTCCATGCGGTAAGCACGGGTCAAACGAATGCCCGCTATGTTCTCTAAAACTTGATTATATAAATCTTCGTAACTTTGCTGAACATCGTTATATAGATTGAAAAGCTTGGCTCCAATTTTTCTGTAATATGGAAAAATAAATAACAAAGGAATGATGGAAACCAAAGTCATTTGCCAAGAAATTCCAATTGCCATGAAGCTTAAGAGGGCAAGAGGGTAAAGGGTGCCATCAGCTAGTACCATAATTCCCCAGCCGGCCATGTTTTCGAGTGCTTCGGTGTCGTTCATGGTTTTCGAGAGCAAGGTACCCGCTGTGTTTTCTTCGAAAAAGCGGGGGCTTTGAATAAGGTACTTAAACATCAATCTTGTTCGTGTATCACGGACGATTTTGTCTGAACCGGTAAAAATGATATAAGACCAAAAATAGTTAGCCACATAATAGACAATAACAACGGCCACTAAGAATATTCCTAGCGGTATTAGAACCTCTCTAGTCAAATCATTGTTGGTAATGCCATCCGTTATATAACCGACAGTCCAAGGAATAATCAAAGCGAAAAGGTCAGTAATAATCAAGAGTATAAAAGAGAAAATGTAGCTCTTTTTATTCTCTTTGAAAAACCAATTCAGTTGTTTAAATATTTTGAACATAGTACCCCCATTGCAAGTTATCTGATTATATCCTTGCCTGGTTTATATTCCAAGTCAAATTTATTGCGAATCATTCGCAAAAGTAATATAGTGGAGCGCATGGAAATGAATACAATAATCAAAGTAAACAATGTAAGTTTTAACTATGGCAGTGGGTCCGTCCTAAGCCAAATTAGTTTTTCGATTGCTCGTGGGGATTTTGCCGGTCTAATCGGTGGAAACGGCACGGGGAAATCGACTTTAATCAAACTGCTTTTGGGTCGCCTAACTGCATTAAACGGTAACATTGAGGTCTTTGGCAAAAACATCAACAGTTTTAAAGATTGGAACAAAATAGGGTATATCCCTCAGAAAGTCACAAGTTTTAATTCGGCTTATCCTATTTATGTAGAAGAACTTGTAGCGTTGCCTTTAACTAAAAGATGGAAAGGTCATCGGGCGAGCAAAGCAGAATTAAGCCAACGTGTTTCACATGCCTTGGAAACCGTAGGCATGCTCGATTTTCGTAAACGTCGCATTGGCTCCTTGTCAGGTGGACAGCAACAAAGAGTATTTATTGCAAAAGCGCTTGTTTCCGAACCTGAACTACTGCTTTTGGACGAACCAACGGTTGGAGTTGATCAAGAGGCTGAGAACGATATCTATCAATTGTTGGATAAGCTCAATCATGAGAATGGCATGACAATTTTGTGGGTGAGTCACGATATAGCAGCTATATCCGCTCTTACAAATCGCTTGCTCTGCATTGGTCCAGACGGGTTTTTTGAGCACGATTACACTAAAGATGGCCATGATGTAGATCTGCAAAAACTCTATGGTTTCGAAATCATGGAGCATTCTCATGGGCATCATCACCATAGTCACTACCCCGAAAGTGAGCATAGCCACTTGTCTGGTAAAAAGCACAATCATCTGTCTGAGGATATAGTAAGCCATGAGGAAGATAGGAGCAAAGCCTAATGTTTGAGATGTTTCAATATGCTTTCATGCAGAAGGCCATTATCATCGGATTCGCACTTGCGTTAGCAACCGCGGCAATAGGGCTAGTAGTAGTTTTAAGAAGACTTTCACAATTGGGCGATGCCTTGTCGCATTCTTCTTTGGCGGGCGTGGCAATTGGTTTAATCTTTGGCTTTAACCCTGTTTTAACAGCGGGAGTAGCAGCGCTTGTGGCTGCTTTTGCCATAGAGATTTTGAGAAAATATTTCCCCAAATACTCAGAAATCGCCATTGCAATTGTTTTTTCGACAGGTATAGGTCTGGCTGGTGTGTTATCTGGCTTTACGCAAACGGGGAATTTTAATAGTTTTTTGTTTGGCTCCATCGTTGCCGTCAGTGATGAAGAAGCTGTGGTCGTTACGCTTGTTGCTTTAGTGGTGTTTGTGCTGAGCATGATATTTAGAAAAGCCCTCTGTTATATCAGCTTTGATGAAGAAGCGGCTGCCTTAAGTGGAGTGCCTACACGTGTCTTAAATATCATGTTTACGGTGATGACAGCACTGACAATATCACTTGCTTCAAGAAGTGTTGGTGCATTGGTTGTCTCATCTCTCTTGGTCATACCCGCGGCTTCTGCGATGCAACTGGAAATGGGTTATCGCGGTACACATAATGCAGCCATAGTATTTTCTGTTGTCTATACTTTGCTCGGACTATTCATTTCGTTTACGATGAATCTTAAACCTGGTGGGACAATAGTGCTCATCAGTGTCCTGGGACTATTACTGACCTTTGTTTATAAAAGCGTGCGTTTACGTATGCGTCAGGCAGAGAGTGGGAGGCTTGAAGGACATGGGTGAACAAACAAATAAAGTATTTAACGAGGCTAAGATAAAAGAGCTTTTCAAAGCTCATGGTATTGTCTACACGCGTCAAAGAGCTGCAGTTTTCGAGTATATGGAAAATGTTGACTTACCTCAAACTGCCGCGCAGATAGCCTTGGGTTTGGAAGAGGGAAGTACAGAGCTTCCAGCAAACAAGAAAAGCAATAATAAGACATGGCTATCAACGGTCTACCGAAGTCTTGAGTTATTTGTTCAGACCAAATTAGCAACGGAATTTAGGCTCCCTCAAGGAGAAGCACTTGCCTATTACCTCAATACACATGCACACAAGCACTATGCCATTTGTACAGCGTGCAACGTCATGCTTGATTTAAGTATGTGTCCCATGGCTGAAATTGAAGCAGAATTAAGTAAGCAAGATTTCAATATTGCCTCGCATCGCATAGAAATTTATGGACTTTGCGAAAAGTGCTCGAAATAACTACTGGATTTCTTTCAGCTCTATGCCTGGGTTACGTTCTAAGGCCCAATTTATTGCCCAATCAGACTCAAACAAGATAACACAGGCATCGTGTTTGTCGACCGCACGCATACTGGTTGAAGTCAGATTCAAGTCTTCAAGTACTTGCGTATCATAGAGCTGTTGGCCATCGACTCGTACCCAACGCGCATGTCTGTAATTTAGGTTTGTCTGAAGGATAGTAACTTTGTATTCAGCCAAAAGTCGATGCTCTAAAACTTCAAATTGCAACACGCCAACCACACCAACGATAAAAGTCTCTGTCCCGATATTGGGTTCTTTGTATAACTGAACTGCACCTTCTTCGGATAGCTGTTCCATACCTTTGAGGAATTGTTTGCGTTTCATAGAATCTTTAGGTTGGATTCTGGCAAAATGCTCTGGAGGGAAGACGGGGATATCAGCGAATTCAATGTTACTTGAAGGTGTGCAGAGGCTGTCCCCAATTCTGAAGATACCAGGATCAAAAAGACCAATAATATCACCGGCATACGCTTCCTCAACTAGCTTATGTTCTTGTGCCAAAAACTGCTGTGGTTGAGCTAAGCGCATGCTCTTTTTCTCGCGCATATGTGTAACTTCCATGTTTTTGGTGTAAGCACCTGAACAGATGCGCATGAAGGCAATGCGGTCGCGATGATTGGGGTCCATGTTAGCTTGAATTTTAAACACGAAACCACTAAAATCCGGACTGCTAGCTTCAATATAGCCTGCACTCGTTTTACGTGCGGAGGGAGCAGGTGCCATTTCTAGAAATGAACGAAGAAAATACTCAACACCAAAATTAGTTATGGCGGAACCAAAGAAAACAGGGGTTAATTCGCCTTTAAGAATGCGTTCCATTGAAAACTCTTCTCCAGCTATATCCAAGAGTTCCAAGTCTTCCGTTAGTTTGCTACGGTAGTGGCTGTCGAGGTGCGTTTTTAGTTCGCTATCTTCTAGTCCGAAACTCGTTCTGGAAATTTGTTCTGCACCATGTTTTCCGCTGCGATCAATATAGAGTTCGACTTCTTTTTCAGGTCTCTTATAAATTCCTTGGAAGTCACCGTCCGTACCTATTGGCCAATTCATGGGGTAAGAAAATATTCCGAGAACTTTTTCTAGTTCATCAAGTAAATCAAATGGTGCTTGAGCGGCTCGATCCATTTTATTAATAAAAGTTATAATCGGAATTTGGCGCATCCGACATACTTGGAAGAGCTTTATTGTCTGTGCCTCTACACCCTTAGCTCCGTCAATTAACATAACGGCTGCATCAGAAGCGAAAAGAGTGCGGTAAGTATCTTCTGAGAAATCTTGATGCCCAGGAGTATCCAAAATGTTAATACAGTAGCCCATATAATCAAATTGCATTACAGAAGATGTGACAGAAATACCTCTTTGTTTTTCGATTTCCATCCAGTCAGATGTCGCATGGCGAGAAGCTTTTCGTGCTTTAACAGAGCCTGCTAAATGAATAGCACCTCCATAGAGAAGTAGTTTTTCTGTCATGGTTGTTTTACCAGCATCAGGATGGGAGATAATGGCAAAAGTCCTTCTTCGACGGACCTCTTTTTCTAATAGTGTTTCTGGATTAGCGGACATTCAATTCTCCCTTCGCGAGGTAGTCGCGTATAAAGCGTAGTGCGTTGCGCGGCGTCATGCTGGCTTCGTTAGCGGAGTCAGAAAGTGCCGCTTTTTCAATTTTTTTAATATCTTCATCGTTTAGACGAATATCCTTCTCCGCAAGTACATGATGAATAAGTTTTAGATAGTCAGCTTTGTTGGGTGTGACAAAGCGCAAGCGGAGACCAAAGCGCTCAGCCAAAGACAGCCTTTCAGAGCGGACGTCGTTAGCATATAAAGCATTTTCGGTATCAGCAAATCGTTCACTTACAAGATGCCTGCGATTAGACGTCACATAAATTAACACATTCTCGGCCTGTTTTACCACAGAGCCATCCAAGATATTTTTAAATAAAGTATATTCATCATTCATTTCATCGAAACTAAGATCGTCAATGAAAATTACAAAACGAATGTTTAAAGCATGCACGTATGAAAAAATAGCGGGCAAAGCAGAAAGTTGTTCGCGGCTTAACTCTATCAAACGTAGACCAGATTTAGCGTAGCGTTGTACCATGAGGCGCACGGACGATGATTTTCCGGTGCCGCGTGGTCCGTATAATAAGGCATTTTCAGCTGATTCACCGCGCAAAAAGCGCTCCGTATTTTCTTCTAGTTTAACTAAAGTCTGTGTGTAGTCGTATAGGCTGTGGTCTTGCATTTGGCGGTCCAGAGCCACAGGTAATAATTCCTTACGTGTACCATCTTGCCAGCGAAAAACATGATTGAAGCAGAAAGCACCGCAGCCATTGGAGGCATGGAAATGTGAAAGCGCTTTGGCCAAACGTTGCCAAGCTGACCTTTCCTCTATGGAATCTTTCAGTAAGGAAAAGATTCGTATGCCGCTACCTGAATTAGACAAAAGTTCATGAATTCTTTCAACACCAAGATCAATTGGCCAAGTTGGCGTATCTTGCAATCTTTGCAGGACAAGTGCGTTGTTTTCGGCAATTGCACGCATGCGTAGGAGCTGTACAACATTGTCCAAAGAAAAAGAAGCAATTTCTTGCAAGGCGCTCAAATCAAGTGCAGCGGCTTCGGTGAGCCACAGTCCATACTTATTTTCTTCGTGTACTTCAGAAAAGTATAAAGAAAATGGGTTAACGTGTGTGATGATGCGATAGATTATGTAGTCTTGCCAAGCCATTCCGAGACCATCTTTAATGAGAGCATTCAGGAAAGCAGAACTTGCGAAAATACATGATTCTAACGCACTGTCATCCGCAAGCGTGGCGAATAAATCTCTTGCCTTGTGCAGGATTGAGTCGTTTTGGAGTTCATGATAAATATTCAAACTGTTAAGTTTTAAGTAAAGAGCTTTGTACTGCAGTGAATCTGCAGAATTCGTTGCCATAAAACGAACCTCATTTCTAAGTTTTGAATT
>CAZNNL010000021.1:0-34986 GCA_964574395.1 uncultured Oscillospiraceae bacterium
GCTTGGTTGCTGCTCTTCAAATGCGTTGTCTAAAAGTGTCAAAAGTCATTGTCACATGTTAATCTTATCTGACATATTCTTCTTTTTGATTGTAATAATATACATTTTATATATGATCATTATTGCTATATCAATATTATTGCTATAGATTAGGAGGTATTTTATGAAAAAATTGATTGCTCTTTTGCTAACTGCTACTTTAGCTTTTTCTGTTATTGCGTGTGCTGGAGATACGAGTACAGAGTCGAAAGTTGAATCACAGGCGAATGTGGCCACTGATAGCAATGACAATGCCGAAAGCAAGACTTCGGTTAGCGAAACGGAAGCTGACGCTGAGACTTCTGCTACACCCGAAGGTAGTTACATCGCCGGCACCTATGAAGCAACAGCCGATGGGATGAATGGTAAGGTCGGTCTCATGGGAACATTTAGTGAAACAAAGCTCGAGGCGCTTGAGCTTAGTAAAAGTTCGGAAACAGACGATATCGGCGGCACTGCTTTGAAGGACTATATTGACAACGCATTAAAAGTTCAAAACCCAGATGCTGTTGATGCTGTTTCAGGTGCAACGAAATCATACGATGCTTTCGTTGCAGCTTTGAAAAATCTTTTTGCTCAGGCTAAAGGCGAGATTCAAGTAGCTGAAACTGTAGAGCTCGAAGAAATCGAAATGAAAACTGATGTTGTCGTCGTAGGCACTGGTATTTCAGGTATGTCGGCAATTGTTGCAGCTGCTAATAAAGGAGTAGATGTAATTGCTGTTGAACAAAAATCCGGTCCAGGCAGAGCAGGCAGTCAGCTCCAAGCTGCGGAATCCTTTTTGCAAAAAGAAGCCCAAATCAATTACAGCTGGCAAGAATTAGCAGACTATTGGATGTCTTTTGACAATGGCTACATGAGCCAGGATTTAGTTAATCTAGCTGCACAGGAATCTGGTAAGACCGTTGATTGGCTTGCAGAAAACGGCGTTGAATGGGCAGGCGTAACTGTACCAGCCACAAATCCTTTCCAAGACCCAATGGCTACGCACATGACGAAATCTTTCCACAACGGAGACGAAGGTTTTATAACTCCGCTTTACGAAACAGCCAAAGCCAAAGGCGTGGAATTCTTATTTGACACCAAAGCGACAGAACTACTCGTCGCTGGTGACTTGGCGGTTGAAGGCATTATCGCAGAAAGCGCTACGCAACGCATCACGATTAGAGCAACCAAAGTAATCTTAGCTACAGGTGGTTTCGGTAACAACTCCGCTATGCTAAGGCAATATGTACCAACCGTTCCCAATATCGGCCAAGTTGATGGCTACTTGAACGGAGATGGTCTCGTAATGGCACGTAAAATTGGTGCTGAATTAGTCATGAACGGTGGAGCGCAGGTCGCTTATGTCAATGCTGACGGTGTAAATGACGACAAATTCGGTTTTGCTATGTACTTTAATCAGGATGGCAAAAGGTTCATTGACGAGAACACCTACTTTAGAAATAGAGCCGGTGAAATACTTCAGCAAGATATTTCCACCTACTACATGCTCTATGACTCAAATCTTATGCAAGAAGAAACACTCAAAGATGCTTTGGATAATGGCTCAGCAATCAAGGGTGACAGCATAGAGGATATCGCTTTTCAATTGGGAGTGAACGCAGAGACGCTCAGTAACACAGTAAACGAATACAATGATTTTTGTGCTTCAGGCGTCGACACTGCATTTGGCAAACCCGCAACGCGTGTTGGCATGGTCGCAGATCCTGACCGTAAAAATGAATACGATGTAGACTTAATTGAAAAAGAATTCAAACTTCTCAATCCTATCGAAGTAGGTCCTTTCTACGCTGTGCGTATGGAAGTTAGCACCGCCAGTGTTGCAGGAACACAAGGTGGTTTGAAGATTAATGAGAACGCCGAGGTGCTAGATATAAATGGCAGAGTCAACAATCTCTATGCTGTCGGTGAATTATCCAACGGCGAATTAGTAGGCTATGTCTATTCTCAAGCAGGCGCTTCGATGTCCATCTGTGCAACATTTGGTCGGATTGCTGGAGAGCACGCAGCTGAGAACTCTATACGAAAGCCGTAATTTAGTTATCCTAATGATTAACAGCAATCTCCCATGCTTGACGAATTAGGGATGGAGCATAGGGATTTTCGAAATAGCAACGCTGAACGCGCTTAGTATTTGTAAATTGTACATATACACCATGTTCTAGCATTAAGCCGAGATAATCTTTAAACGGAAATATTTCTGATTCCTCAGAACTACTTGTCTTGGTAAAGGTCAGACCACTTGAGCTTAATTCGAAAGTCCCTGCCACCTTATCATCCCAGTTATTTTCATCATAAGTCTCATCTAAATAATGCCCCGCTACACTGCCTTTGAACACGCAGTAAGGGGCATTTTGTTTTGCACTTAATTCTTTGTTTAATAATCCTTTTTGCCAAACGTACCACTCCCCTGGATGCGTAATCAATTGATCGCCTACGTTTATAGCTTCCTTTAAAAAACCCGTTGCCTCAACTTCAACCACATGATTACAATGCTCACAGCGCAGTGTGTTTTTAGAACTCGTTAAGGTAAAATTACTGTTGCATTTTAGGCAGCGATAAAGGATTTTCTCGAGATGCATCGCTGTTTGTTTTCTTCGATAGTGTTTGGGTTTGGTGAGTGATTTTTGCCAATCGTAATCATTCGTTTGAAATGATTTTAGAATATGTGCATGTATTTCTTCTACCGTCAGCGCTTCTACATCTTCAGAGGATAATATTATGTCTATTGTGGCAAAACACCTTCCACGATATAGCTTGCTCGGTGCCCAACGTGGCCAAGTTAAGTAAGCACCCTCAAGCCGACAAAAGGCAAGTGGGACTTTCATGAGCTTTACGAACTTTGCGGTGCTCATATCAATTGCTTCGCCATAGCCTGAGTTGCTTCTTTCGGCTTCTGGGTAGTAAGCGACGCAAGCTCCTTCCCTCAATAGTCGGATCATGGAGCGCGTGACACTAGGGGTGGTAACAAACTGGGTGGTAGGAATAACACCTATTTGTTGAAAGATATAACGGACAAGAGGCCGCGACATGACAAAGCCCGCAGCAACAAAATTCACTTTCCACTTGCTACCCAGGGCAACTGCCATCAGAACAGGGTCGACATACGAGACATGATTTCCGATGACGAGTAGTGGGCCTTTATAGGCTTGTAATGCTTGGCCGCGCTTTATTTTTAAGCGATAGAAAAAACATGTTAGCAGACTGCAAAGCCAAACAAGCGGAGTGTAAATCCAAGGGTTGGGCTTGTGGATTCTGTTGTTTTGCTTCTTTTTTGCCATGACGCAATTATAACAAACCAGAACGCGTGTGACATTTTGGGAGAAACTTTGTTTTATAGTTAAAGAGCTCTAAATAAACGGAAAAGAGGCAACATGAAACACGACGTTGAAACAGTTTACATGAAGTACCGAGATATGGTGTGGCGAGTGGCGCTTAACTATTCGTGTCACCCCAGTGATGCTGAGGATATTCTTCAGGATGTTTTTCTAAGCTACTTCAAGTCAGATATGGAGTTTAACGATGAAACGCATCTGAAAGCCTGGCTGCTTCGGGTGAGTATAAATGCTTGTAAGAATTTATTTCGGTCACCGTGGAAAAGGCGCGTTTTGCCATTAGAAGAAATCGCTGGGAGCAGTAACTACCAAGCCTTGTCTCCTCCTGAACGAGAAGAGTATTTAGAACTACAAGAGTTGTTGCTGCAATTGAAACCCCTCGACCGCAACTTAATTTACCTCTTCTACTACGAAGAATTGAGTCTCAAAGAAATCGCTGAAATATTGCAAAAATCGGAACCTAGTCTGCGGACACGTTTGTACCGCCTGCGCAAACAGCTTGCGATTGACCTAATAGAAGGAGAAAAAATCCATGAATATTGATGTGTATAAGAAATATGTAGCGCGCGAACGTGTGCCGGAAGAAACGGATTTGCGAATTTTGAGCTTGCTCGAAGAAGCGAGGACCAATGAGACACAAGTCGCTCTAGGTGCGCATCGTAGATTTCGATTGCAAAGTTTCAAAAAAGTAGCTGTGTTGGTGTTGGTTTTTCTAATGGCAACTTTCGCAACAGCTACCGTCTCAGGAAAAGTGCTCTATGATGATTGGTTTGGTTTGTTCAGGAGTTTAGAGGGTGAAGTGACTGAGGGTGTCGCTACGTCGGACTGGTCGGAAAGCAACTGGAATTCGAAATATGGGCAGCTTGTTGGGCAGACTTTGGTCAAGGATAAATATGACGTAACCCTTGAAAAAGTCTACTTTGATGGTTTAGTACTCATGAGCGCATATACCGTCGAGACAAACGATGACACCGCATTATTACCCGAGTCCGCACCAAATTTGGAAGAATTTAATTGGGTCAGTATACTTGTGAGCCAATACTCAAAAAATGAATATGACATGTCACTTATGGGTGAAGGCGGAGGTAGCAGAAGTTTTATCGTAGATAAACTCAATAATGGTAAGGCTGTCAAGTTGCTGAATGTCACTCTGTATGGCAAACCACTTCCTCAAATTGAGAAGTTAACCTTTGCGCTATCTGAAGTACGGTTCGAGGATTCAGAGGTAGGGACATATAGCTTGTTTGCTAATGAGTTTATCCATACTAGTGATGAAACTACCGAACATTCAGAGAATTATAGTGAAAACCTTTTTAGTATTCCACTGACATTTGAAACCCCTATTAATAATGATTATGAACGCATAAATAGAGACTTTGATAATGGCATCACTATCAGCTACAGCGATCTATCTTGCCAGATTGAAATCGATGCAACATTAACTGCTTTGCCAAACTGGTTTATCGAATATCCTGACCCTTCAAAGCCACACAAAAACCTTTCTTCATGGGGAGCGCCAGCTGATCTTAATGTGAAATTGCATTTCACGGATAATAGCGAGAGGGACGTAAAATTGAACGCTAATTTTTTGCGACGACTCATTGGAGATGAAGAAACTGCCTTTACAAATGCTGCTGGTGAAGAAGCAGGCAATTTCACAGCAAGGCAAGAAGGTGCAATGGTTGTGTTCGCGTTTCCTGAGATCATAGATGCTGAGAAGCTTGTCAGTATAGAAATCGAAGGCGAGGTTTATAAGCTGAAATAGTTTTAGAATTATCTTTGATGACTCTCTCATGGTCAAAATCTTCGGTAAAACCAGGTAGGCCAGAGGAATTGCCAAGGGAAATCCAGATTTACCGCAAATATTGACCACTTTGGGTAGCGGAAGGCCTCGGAATGGTCAAAATCTTCGGTAAAACCAGGTAAGCCGAGGGATTGCCGAGGGAAGTCCAGATTTACCGCAAATATTGACCACTTTGGACTGCGGAAAGCCTCAGAATGGTCAAGATCTTCGGTAAAACCGAGTTGGTCCGATCGGAATCTAGATTTACCGCAAATATTGACCAGCTCAACTAACTACAAGGCGTAGTAGACAGTCCGAAACGTAGACAACAAAATCCCGAAAAAAAACCCGGCGACTCGCACCGGGTTTTTCAAATTGCTTAATCAAATATAGATTAATAGTTTTCTGCTCTGATGAAGAAGTAAGCTTCTGCATGTTGGCAAACTGGGCAAACTTTAGGAGGATTCTTGCCAATGACAAGGTGTCCGCACTCTTTGCACTGCCAGATGGTGTCGCCGTCTCTTGAGAAAACGATGCCTTCTTCGATATTGCTGAGTAATTTCAGATATCTCTCTTCGTGTTTTTGTTCGATAGCGCCAACCATTTCGAACTTAGCAGCGATTTGAGTGAAGCCTTCTTCTCTAGCTTCTTTAGCCATTCTTACATACATATCAGTCCACTCGTAGTTTTCACCAGCGGCTGCGTCTTTAAGATTGACGGTTGTTACAGGCACATCACCATCGTGTAAGAATTTGAACCACTGTTTAGCGTGCATGCGCTCGTTCAGTGAAGTTTCGGTGAACAAATCAGCGATTTGTACATAACCTTCTTTTTTAGCGGCACTTGCATAGTAGCTATATTTGTTGGTAGCCATGGACTCACCAGCGAATGCATCTAGCAAATTTTGCTCGGTTTTTGTACCTTTCAATTCCTTCAGATCTCTTGCCATAATTAACCTCTTTCTTTTTACAGCATGTTAATTGTGATTTTCATGCTGTGATTTTATAGTCAATAAACATAAAGTTTATTCTTCGTTACCTATTCTAACATTGGCATTTTGGGGCTTCAAGTAGGAATCATTCCTATTAAGAAAGTTTAGCACAGCCTAACTTTATTTATTATTTTTGGCAAAGATAATCCGCTGATTTTTGAACACCAATCCTGAGTTTCTCACAATCGAAGTCTGGAGAAACACCATGATCAATGAGTAATTTACCAGCAACAGCTACCGATTCTATAGCCGACTTATCTGCGGAATAGACAAGTGCAGATAGCAATTCATGCTCAGGCCAGAAACCGTAATCATTTCCTAGATTAAGAATTTGAAAATCAGCTAAAGCGCCTTCTCTGATATATCCACCATCTGGATAATTTAAGGCAGCATATCCCCAAGCAGTAGCCATCAAGAATGCTGTTTTGGCAGAGAGTGCGAGTGGGTCCATATCCGGTAATTTCCCTAAAAGAGCAGCCAGTCTTAAATCCGTGTAAAAGTCTAGCTTATTATTACTGGAAGGACCATCCGTTCCTAATGCTAACTTTAGACCATTATCTATATAGCGCTGGGCAGGCATTATTCCACTCGCTAGTTTCATGTTACTTGCCGGGTTGTGCACCAACCATGTAGGGGTTTCTCTTAAAAACTCCACTTCACTATCATCCAGGTGTATGGCATGTGCAGCCATAGTGTGTTGTTTAAAGAAACCATGCGAAGCCAGGAACTGTGTAGGTCTTTGGCCGTATTTCTCTAATACATCAGCTACTTCTTTTTTCGTTTCCGCCAAATGGACTTGCACACCTATACCAAGACGGTCTGCATAATCTGCCAGTTCTGCATAGGCTTTCTCAGGATATAAATAAGGAGAATGTACCAATAGGCTAGTACGTAGCAAACCCTCACCAGCATCGTTTAGTCTTGCCACTTGCTCTTCTAATGTGCTAATAGGACGCATGGTATAAGCATCAGGCGTTAAATCAACTGCACCAAGACAAAAATTTAGTCTAAACCCCTTCTCTAATGCGATATCTGCAGTCACTTCAGGAAAAAAATACATGTCAGCAGAAGCTGTGGTTCCACTGGAAAGCAGTTCATAAATACCCAGCTCACTGCCCCACGCTACATCTTCTTCTCTTAAACGCGCTTCTTTGGGAAAAATCTCGTTAAACAACCAATCATGAAGACTTTTGTCATCAGCCGCATTGCGTAGCAAGGTCATCGCTATATGCGCATGTGCATTGGCAAAACCAGGCAACAACAAACGATCCTTGCCTGAATAAAAGCGCAAATCCTCTTTGTCTAACCCATTGTCCTCGGTACACAATAGCTGAAACGTACGCATCGCCTCTTCCCTTGAAGGACCGACATACACAAAACGCCCCCCTAGAACAAGCACATAGTGTTGATCAAGCAAATCAACATCCGTAGCGGACTCATTGGCTGTCAAAACACGTACATTTTCTATCAAGAGAGGCTTAGTTATAGACATTAAAGTTCCTCGCTACCAGGTCTGCCGTGACAGTTCTTGTACTTCTTGCCACTGCCGCAAGGACAGGGATCATTTCGTCCCACTTTCTGAGCACTGCGTTTAACAGGTTGAATATCTTCTTTTGTTTGAGAAGCCGCCGTTTTAGCTCTGGAAGAACCTCTGCTGCTTGCTTGCATTTGGCTTGGCGCTTCTTGTGCAGAAGCCTCTTGAATGGCAGATGCCTCTTCAGTGCGTTTTTCCTGCAAATTTTTAGCCTGAGCTTTTCTTTCAAGTGGACGATTGGTTTCAAAGTGTGCACGCATCATGATTTTTACAGCGTTCTCAGTGATAGATCTATTCATCTCCTCAAACATTTCAAAACCTTCACGTTTGTACTCAATAACTGGATCATGCTGCGCATACCTACGCATACCAATGGAATTTCTAAGATCATCCATCGCATCGATATGATCCATCCAACGCGCATCAACACTTTGCAAAAGTACAACGCGCTCTGCTTCTCTCATAAACTCAGCTGAACCCAATTCTTCTTCACGTGCTTTATAACGCTCAATAGCTTGCTCGGTCAGCATATGAGAAAACTCTTCTGCCGTCATTTCAGGGTCAAGTTTCTCTTGCATGAAATCAACAATTACGGGCAAAGCACCAAACTCATCCAATAGAGGCCTAGCAATGGTCTTTTTATCCCATAGTTCATAACTCTGATCGAGAGGACAATGTTCTAGCACCATACTCTCAGCTGTTTCGCTAATCATGCGCAGGTAATTTTCCTGTAGGTCCTGCCCATCTAGGACTTGACGTCTTTCAGAATAAATGACTTCTCTTTGTTGGTTCATAACGTCGTCATATTCAAGAACGTGTTTACGAATACCAAAGTTACGACCTTCAACACGCTTTTGAGAACTTTCGATAGAACTCGTAAGCATGCTGTGTTCAATTTGCATATCCTCCTCGACCCCAAAACGATCGAAAAGTGACGACATGCGTTCGCCGCCAAAGAGTCTCAGAAGATCGTCCTCAAGCGAGAGGTAGAATTTGCTTTTGCCAGGATCACCTTGACGACCAGCACGACCACGAAGCTGATTATCGATACGTCTTGATTCATGTCTTTCGGTACCAATAATGTAAAGACCACCCGCGGCTACAACTTTTTCTTTTTCTGCATGCGTTTCTTTGGCAAAAACTTCTTCCAGTTCTTTAAACTTCTTACGCACATCAATAATTGCAATATCATCTGTTTCATTGTGCGCTGTTGATTCTTCAATCAGCTCATCAGAATAGCCGAGCTTTTTTAGTTCTTGCTTAGCCATAAACTCAGGGTTGCCGCCTAGTAAAATATCCGTACCACGACCAGCCATGTTTGTAGCTATCGTTACCGCACCTAAACGCCCTGCTTGTGCAACTATCTCCGCTTCACGCTCATGTAGTTTCGCATTCAAAACACTGTGATGCACATTGTAGCGTTTGAAGAGCTTGGAAAGAATTTCTGATTTCTCTACAGAGACTGTACCTATCAAAAGGGGTTGTCCATTTTCGTGAGCTGATAAGACTTCTTTCATTAAGGATTGATATTTACCATTCTCAGTTTTATAAACCGCATCAGCCAAGTCTATACGTTGTAAGGGTTTGTTGGTTGGTATTGTGATGACGTCTAAACTATAGATAGAGCGAAATTCTTCTTCCTCTGTTAACGCAGTACCCGTCATACCAGAAAGTTTACGATACATTCTGAAGTAGTTCTGGAATGTAATTGTTGCCAAAGTCTTGCTTTCATTTTTGACCATGACATTTTCTTTAGCTTCAATGGCTTGGTGAAGCCCATCGCTATAACGCCTACCAAACATCAGGCGTCCGGTAAAATCGTCTACAATGACAATCTCGCCATCTTTAACGACATATTGATCGTCAAGATGCATGGTGCCATTGGCTTTCAAAGCATTGTTAATGTAATGCTGTAACTCGAAATTCGCTTCGTCACCCAGATTGCTGACCTTAAAGTGTCTCTCCGCTTTATCAATACCGTTAGGTGTTAATGTAGCAGACTTAGCTTTTTCGTCCACAACATAATCAGCGTCTCCGGAGATTTCGGTGATATCCATTTTGGCATCTTGTTCAGCAACCACGAAAGCCTTCAAACGTTTTACGAACGTATCCGCTTGCTGATACATATCGGTCGATTCATCACCTTGACCAGAAATAATGAGGGGCGTTCTGGCTTCGTCGATTAAAATACTATCAACCTCGTCAACGATGGCAAAAGTGTGCCCGCGCTGAACCATGTCCTCTTTATAAGTCACCATATTATCGCGTAAATAGTCAAAGCCAAATTCATTATTGGTTCCATAGGTGACATCACTGATATAGGCTTTTCTACGTTCTGGCTTTGTGATTCCATGAACAATTAATCCAACAGAAAGACCCAAGTAGCGATAAATCTTACCCATCCACTCCGAGTCACGCTTGGCCAGATAGTCATTGACTGTAACAACATGTACACCCTCACCTGTTAGCGCATTTAAGTAAACAGGCAAAGTAGCCGCCAAAGTTTTACCTTCACCAGTTCTCATCTCGGCAATTCTGCCTTGATGTAAGACGATACCACCAATGATTTGCACTTGGTAATGCTTCATTCCCAGCACACGCCAGGCTGCCTCGCGACAAACTGCAAATGCTTCAGGCAAGAGCTCATCTAAGGTTTCTCCATCTTGATAGCGTTTCTTAAACTCAGCTGTTTTAGCTTTTAAGGCGTCTTCGTCAAGTTGTGCAAAAGTGGCCTCATAACTTTCTGTCTTTTCAACCAGAGGCATTAATTTTTTGATTTCTCTGTCACTGTGGCTGCCAAATATTTTACTAATGATTCCCATATTTCCTCTTCTCGCCTAAGACTTTTCTTCAGTCTCTAAGCGTTCAAGTATCGTACTATAACCGTTCTCTCCATAAACTAAGGCACGATTAACGCGGCTGATTGTAGCTGCGGAAGCGCCTGTTAGCTTACCGATGTCCGCATAGGTTAATTTTTCTTTTAATAACTTAGCCACGGCAAAGCGTTGTCCTAAAGATTGTAGTTCTGCAACAGTACAAAGGTCTGTAAAGAACGCCTGACACTCCTCAGTGGATTCCAAAGCTTGGATAGCACGATAAAGTTCTAGGACATCTTTATCCCAGCGATCTGACTGCATGATTAGCCTCCAATTTCTATAAGAGCTGATGCCAAATTACCTTTGTCATCTTAACTCAAACGGCCATAATTCTCAATCAATTAATCGCTTTTGCCTATCTCTAGTCTTCACGTTTAGCCTCTTGTCCTGAGACGCCATCACGGATAATCTCAATTTTTATCCCCATGCCCACTGCCTTTATTTTTTTGTTTTCAAGTAATTGTAATTGTTTATAGGGACTATTTTCAGGAACAACGACAAGGAGCGTTTTGCCAGTAACATTGCCCGTCTCTTCTGTGCCAGTAAATTGGGCCAAATCACTAAGCCATTCTTCCACTACATTATCTAAATTTTTAATGGCTTGATATGTTTTGGTGGTAAGGTCAATGCTTTTGATCATGCTAACATTGCCGTTTTCTGACTTCGCCACGACTGGGTGAAAGGAACTAAGATTAGCGCCATACCTTTCTTGAAAGGCTCGGCCTCGGCTAAAATTGTCCCAAGTCCAAATGGAATCCGACGCTTCAGAGGAACTATCTTCATCGCGCACCTCGCTTTCATCATTGAAGCCACGCCAATCGTTTAACAGAACAGATTGGGACCGTTCCAAATCTTCCCAAATTCCTGGAATAACATAAAACAAATGCACGCGTCCCAAATTGGCTGATTGAGGGGTTTCAAGAAATATCTTCGCATCTTTGATGATGGGAAAATTCACCTGTACATCATAATGTTCATGGAACCATAAACTAAGCCTGTCTTCCAATAGAGGAGCACTTATTTTACTCAGAGCTGCGTCCTGCAAGAGTGCCAAGGGAAACTGAGACCCATTCGCTGAAACCGTGTTAGTTTCATTATCCTTTAACAAATGCTCATTTTGTGAGGGTGTAATTTCTCTAAGCTGCCACTGGGCTGCAAGCATGAGGTTACTCTCTTTGCTTAAGTGTTGGAGGGCCGCATTTAGTGATAATTCTGCAGACACTGCGTACAAACTTAATCCAAGTTGTAAAAAAATCAACAAAACTAACGGCAGGGCCAAGGCCGCTTCCAGGCTGACTGATCCACTTTCGCGCTTATTTGTTTTCATCTTCTTGATAAACCACATAACTCCTCCTAGTCGCGAATTTTTCCTGCATTTTGCTAAAATATGGGCTCTGCCAATCAAGCTCAACACTAACGGTTGTGTAGTGGTTTTCGCCAAAATGCTCTTTGAGGCTTGAGCATATTCTTTCGAGAACACCTTCTTCTGGTAGCGTTAAAAGCAGTATCCTTAGATAGTCATGGTAATGCGTTTTGATACGTAATTTTTCTGTGTATGGCAAAAACAATACCGCCTCACCTTTTAGCAAGTTTTGCACGTCTTCGCCAGCTTCTTTCATACCAATGAAGGTGACGATACTGTAGGTCAAGGCTTCTGGGGGAAGTTGTATTTTGCCAGCACTTGCAACCACCACCGCGAGCGATAGAATATTAGCAGTCTTTCTATACAAGCTCATTTTTTCGTTATTGCCCAAAATACTCGACACGTTACATAGAAAACGCATCAACCAAATACTATCCTTGACGCTTTTCTCTGCTTCTTTAACAGGTTTTCCAGTTATCAGATGCTCAAGGCTAAGCTTTTTATCTTCATTATTTAGCAGTGAAAAACCACGTAGACTGTGCGTAATCGGATACGAACTACTAAGCGATGAAGTATGAATTTGTGTAGGAAACATGTGCAAAGCATATTCATTTAACGCAAGCTTTTGATAGCTCGCATTTGTTTCGAATTCCATAAATGCTTGTGCATCATTTAGAAGGGTGAAAATGCTCTCCGCATCTACCTGACGTACATCTGTAGAAGTTTCTAGGTCGATAGAACTTGCCAAGCCAGACTGCATTTCTTTTTTTAGAGCCGACAAAACTTCTAACGTCAGCTCATTAAAACTAGCTTTGGTATCACTCTCGCTACTGGGTTCAAGATCTTTTACGTTTTCAAGATAGGAACTAAATTCTCCAATGGCTTTACTGTTTTCACTTTTGAGAATAGAACTTTGCATCAAGTTGATATCTTGGCTGTGAACGCCACTTTTTAATTGTTTCAACAAGTCAAGGGTCTGCGTCGCCAAAACCACCGGAAATCGCGCTTTCATAAATGCGTCGATTTGCGTTTTCATGGCAAAAGGCTCCCATAATCCTTCACTGCCACTAAACGTTATTCCTTTCACTCCTTCAATATCTTTAATGCTTCGTTTAACGTCTGCATGATCAACTAGAAATGTATCGACAGTTTCAGGCATCCCCCAAAGTCCGTAATGCTTGTAGAGTTTGCTATTGTACATAGACAAGGCACGCTCGGCCTCTTGCTCCATCTTCGTACCAACCTGGCTAATGAGCAGCATATTTTTACCACCCGCTAGAACAATCAGATTTACAAGTAATAGCCCAATGATAATAGAGGCTAAAAGCAAGCTAATCCCCGCTTTTTCGCGCATTTTCACGTTCTTCATAATTGCTTGTACAATGGATTTCAGTTTAATCATGGGTTACCTCCTGCGTCATTGATATCCGCAGGGGCGAGCGTAGTCTGGGAAAAGCTGCCCTTAAGAAGTTTAGTGTTATCCTCGACAATAAGGAGTAAATCCTTATAAGCATCGACATGACTTTCCAACTGCGGTAGTTCGCCTTCGGCATAGTAGGCTTCGTATACTTGCTTACCTCCCGCAGCCTTGCGCTGCCCTTGATTCTCATGCTTAGCAAGTTCTAAGAAGGACGCATAAGCAGGGAAAACAAGGCTAGCAAAAAGCAATAGCAAGGTCAGGCTTACGGGAACTACCAGGGCAGATTCAAGCGTTCTTAACATAAAAATCACCTCCGCCTTGAGTGTAGACGGAGGTGAATTTTAATGTGGATTTTTCGTTCGACAAAAGTTCGCAAATTTTGTCTTTTAACGTCTAGTTTCGACTACGAACGTATGTCGGCTTGGTATGTTTTTGCCAATAGATCAATGATCTGCGTCATGGCTTGATTTACTTCGTCATCCGTCAAAGTTTTGTCATGACTTCTGAAAGAAAGATTATAGGCCATGGATTTCTTGCCTTCTTGAACTTGCTTTCCTTCATAAACGTCGAAGAGTTCGACTACACGTAGATGGGGTTTTCCCGCTTTTTTGATAACTGCTTCAATATCGGCTGCAGCAAGTTCTCTAACCAGAGTAAACGCCAAGTCACGTTTAACGGCAGGATATTTAGGCAATGCGGATTGGCTGCGTCTTAAATTCGCCGAGCTAATCAGTTTTTCCATATCTAGCTCTAAATAAGCTGTTGAGTCAGGAGAGCCAAAGCGCTTGTTGATGCGTGGCAAGATGTAAGCCGCGAAACCAAGCATTTCATCGCCCAGATAAATGGCAGCACTACGGTAGGGGTTCAAGGCATCTAAAGGTGCATCCTTTACCCAAGTGACTGTCTTAAGGCCAAGTTGTTCTGCCAACTCTTTAACCAAGGCTTTTAGTGCAAAGAATGACTCACCGGAGCGTTTATCTTCTTCTAGATTGAAGCATAAAGCAGCTAATTTTAGTTTTTCTTCGGGTAAGTCGCCGTTGTCTGGCATTGCACCAAAGACTGTGCCAAGTTCAAAGACTCTAGCTTTCGATTGACCGCGTTTAGCATTGTTCGCCGCGATTTTTAGCATACTTGGGAGCATGCTACTGCGCATTACACTATAATCTTCCGTTGCGTTTAAGATTTGTACGCGTTTACGCAGTGGACTATCTTCTGGGATTTCCAAGAGCTCATCCAATTTGGGGCTTTCAAAGGTATAGCTGTAAGCTTGATAAAAGCCTTGGCCCAAACAAACCTCCATTACTTTTTCACGCAATTTTTGTTCCGAGTTTAAGCCACCTCTGGTAAAGGATTTTCCAGAAAGCAAAGTGGCAGGAATATTGTTATAGCCATGGAAGCGTGCTATCTCCTCGAATAGATCTGCTTCAGCTTCTAAATCTGGTCTGTAGGATGGCATTTCAAGTAATGCGCTTACTCCCATATCTGTCTCTTGACGTTCCAGTATCTTACAACCAACACGTACGAGAATATCTTCCATTTCATTTGGGTCAATCTCGGTTCCCAGGAAGCGGTTAACACGCTCTGAATCCCAGTTGATTTTTACGGAAGCCGGCTGTTCACCCAAAGCATGAACATCTTCTTGGCAAACTTTTCCACAAGCGAGTTGTTCTACGAGTTCACAGGCTCGATTCAAGGCGCGCTCGGTATTGTTTACATCCAGTCCTTTTTCAAAACGGCTTGACGATTCAGTGCGCAGGCCAAGCTTTTGGGCTGTTACGCGAACACTATCTGCTTTAAAAGTAGCTGATTCAAAAACAATGGTCTTGGTAGTTTCATTAATACCAGAGTTCTCACCACCCATAATACCTGCGACCGCCATTGGTTTTTGGGCGTCACAGATGACGAGCATATCTGTATCGAGCTTTCTTTCTTGTTCATCCAACGTTACTATGCTTTCGCCATCTTTGGCGCGACGCACTACAATTTCTGCACCTTCGATAAAATTTAGATCGAAGGCATGTAGCGGTTGGCCTAGTTCGAGCATGACATAGTTTGTGATATCGACAATATTGTCAATTGGACGCATGCCAGCTGCGCGTAATCTTTTTTGCATCCACAAGGGCGAGGGGCCAATCTGTACGTCGGTAACGACGCGTCCACGATAGGCATAGCATAAATCAGGAGCTTCGTTTCTTAATTTAATGAAGTCTGCAGTGGTGCCTGGCTCCTTGGCTACAACTGTCGGCATGACAGGATTAAATGCTTTTCTGTAGGTAATGGCCGTCTCTCTACCCAGTCCTTCCATCGAGAAGCAATCTGGTCGATTAGATGTAATTTCAAATTCTATGCTTGTCTCGTCTAGATGCAACGCATCTTGAATACGGATCCCAATCGCTGTCGTTGCTGGCAAAATAAAGATGCCATCCTCATCAGCACCTGGGAAATCGGCTGCTGTATATCCTAGTTCTTGCACAGAACAAAGCATCCCTTCGGAGACCTCGCCACGCAGTTTGCCTTTTTTAATTTTTTGTCCCCCAGCAAGAGTTGAACCGTCGAGTGCTACCGGTACGATTTGTCCTTCCGCTACATTGGTAGCTCCAGTAACAATCTGTATGTTTTCACCAGTACCGACATCCATTTGACAAATCAAAAGCGAGTCAGCATTAGGGTGTTTCGCTAATGATAGAATTCGGCCCGTGACAATGCGGCTTAACTCAGCACCTTCAACGGTATACACTTCTACTTTTGAGCCCGAATCAGTCAGGTCAGCGCAGAGTGTTTTTATGTCTACATCAATGTCTGTGAAATCTTTTAACCAACTTAATACTGCTATCATGCTTTACCTCACTTAAACTGTTCCAAGAACGACAGATTATTTTCATAAAGATTTCGAATGTCGTCAATATCAAAGCGTGCCATCGCGGTTCGCTCTACACCGAGACCAAAAGCAAAACCACTATAAACACTCGAATCGATGCCACTTTGTTCGAGCACCCAAGGGTGAACCATGCCTGCCCCAAGTATTTCTACAAAACCTTCATTCTTACAAGTACCACAGCCGCTACCACCACAGCGCCAGCAGGTTACGTCTACTTCACAACTTGGTTCCGTAAAGGGAAAGTGGTGGGGTCTGAGGCGAATTTTAGTATCTGCTCCAAATAGTTCCACTGCGAACAATTGCAAAGTTCCAACAAGATCACTCATCGCAACGCCTTTGTCTACAACCATGCCCTCAATCTGATGGAATATGGGAGAGTGTGTCGCATCAGGTGTATCTGTACGATAAACCCTACCCGGACAAATCATTTTGAACGGAGGTCTAGTCGTTTCCATTGTACGCACCTGAACGGGCGATGTTTGTGTTCTGAGTATGACTTCAGGATTTATATAGAAAGTATCTTTTTCATCTCTGGCGGGGTGCCCTTCAGGGATACGTAAAAGCTCAAAGTTGTATTTGACATATTCTACTTCAGGTCCTTCTTGAATGCTGTAACCCATACCCATAAAAATGTCGCTGATCAGATCGATGGTCTGTTGTATGGGGTGTTTGGCACCGCGACCAATGCTTCTAACGGGTAAAGTTACATCAATAGCACCTGCTTTTAGCTTAGCTTGTTCTTCTACTTCAGAAATGCTTTCTAGCTTGGCTTTTAAGCTCTCGTCCATTTGGGCACGAAGTGCATTGACGAATTGACCAAACTTAGGGCGCTCATCGTTGCTGAGTTGACCCATCGCTTTCATAGCAGTGCTAAGTTCGCTCTTTTTGCCAAAAAACTTAACGCGAATGTCTTCTAAATCCTTGCCTGATTTCGCTTCATCAAGGCCTTTTAAAAAGTTTTTATGTAACTGCGTGAGTCCTTCTTGTAATTGTCCAAAAAGATCCATATTTCCTCCAAACAAATAAAACTTCCTATCCCACAACGGGACGGAAGTTTCCGCGGTACCACCCGAATTCCGGCGAACCGGCACTCAAACAACTAAATTAAAAACGGAAGTGAAATTCAATTTGGGGGCTGTGGAGGATTTACAGACATGATCCTCTTCTCTGGAACAGCTTGTACCAAATCTACTAGATTTCCATGTAGCGCATATCTTAGCATTCAAGTTTGTTAAAAATCAAGACTTAGATTCAAGTATGATAGTAACGGGTCCGTCATTGATGAGGCTAATTTGCATATCCGCGCCAAAAACACCTGTTTTTACACTTACACCTAAAGCTTTTAGGCCGTCATAAACGTATTCGTATAGTGCTTCTGCATGGTCAGGTTTGGCGGCATGAATAAAACTAGGGCGATTGCCCTTACTCGTGTCAGCGTAAAGCGTGAATTGAGAAACCAGAAGGATTTCTCCTCCTACATCATTTAAGGAACGATTGATAGGATGTTCTGCATCCGAGAATATTCTCAAGAGCGGCAACTTACGAAGGATGTACTCCGCCTCTGCCTTACTGTCCTCTTGACTTACGCCTAGAAAAACAAGCAGACCTTTATCAATCTGCGAAAAAATTTGGCCGTCGATAGAAACCGCGGCCGCTTGAACTCTTTGTACTAATGCTCTCATGTTTTAAGTCTAGCGCACTAAATTACGCCAATCAAGGTCTCCTCTATCTATGGCTAAGACCAATATTTCAGCAGCAGCGATATTACTAGCATAGGGAATGACATTTGTGTCACAGGCTTTCATTAATGGATTGTTCTCATCATAGGTGTCAAGCTGCGGATCTTTCAAGTAAATTACTGCGTCAATTTCGTTAAACATTGCTCTGGAGGCGAGTTGGTCCAGACCACCAACAATATCCGTCGCTAAGCCAAAGACCGACAAATCTGTCGCTTGTTCCAAAAGTCTTGCGGTATGAAATAAAGAAAACAGTTCGTGATGAGCCAAAATTTGGCTGTAGGCCACACAAAAATTAACTAATAACTCGTTTTTTCTATGGTCTGCCAGGAGCACTATTTTCATGCATGTACCTCTTCTTTCGCTGTATAAAGTCAAAATGTTAACAAACATATATATCAAATATTTATACCCTTGATTCTACAAAGCTGTCTTAGTCCTGACAAGTTGACAGAGAAGATAGATTTTGTGTAAATATTTGTGCTCAATGCACTAAGACAGCTCATCTTTTTCAAAAAATAGAGAATTATTTTATGTAAACTATCAAATTCCTTTTCTTTTATGCTTTTAAAAACCATTTCGAACCAAACTGGTGAACTGGTCTTTACAAATGATGATGTGATCTTGTAAAGGGATCCCGATAAGTGCAGCGGCTTCTCTTATTTTTTGCGTACTATCAATATCATGCTGGCTGGGCTTTGGATCTCCGGATGGATGATTATGCACCATGATAATAGCCGCAGCATTGGCTCTTACTGCTAAGCGCATAATTTCTCGCGGTTGGATAACCATAGCTGAAAGTCCGCCCTTGGATACGGTTTCCATGCGTATGAGACGATTCTTTACGTCAAGCAAGAGTAGGCGCATTTCTTCTTGCGCACAGTCTCCCATATCGTCACGAAGAAATGCCCAGACTAATTCTGGCGCGTTGAGTAAAGGACGATCTTGTATGGGTTCACCATGGACCCGCCGTCCTAATTCAACCGCTGCAATAATTTGATGTGCTTTAACATGACCTATCCCCTTGAAAGAGGCAAGTTCTTCTGCATCTGCCAACCTTAAAAACTCACGTCCACTAACTGCACCTAATGCGCCAAGGCCTTGTTTACTTTGACCAGACAGAATACGATAAGCCAAATCTAGAGCGTTGCCACCCTGATGCCCGCTACGCAGTATGACAGCAAGCAAGTCAGCATCTGACAAAGCCGCAGGCCCATTAGACTTAAGCTTCTCGAGCGGTCTTTCACTAAATGGCAAATCGGCTATTTTCGGACTACCTGCCCTTTTACCCATATCTTCCATCTCTTTTCCTCCTATCATTTTGTATAAAAAACCCCCAGATGAAGCATTCATCCAGGGGTGTACCGCATATTCAAAAAAAGTTATTTACAACGTGCTCGTCTTAAAGGCTTAGAAACTCGCTGATCCGGCCGTTCTTGGGAACGCACAAACGTCGCGAATGTTGCTGACACCTGTTACATACATGACTAAGCGTTCAAACCCTAAGCCGAAGCCTGCATGGTGGGTACTGCCAAAGCGACGAAGGTCTAAATACCAGGCATAGTCCTCCTCTTTCAGTCCCATTTCATTGATGCGCTTAATGAGCCTATCCAGGTCTTCTTCACGTTGACTGCCACCAATAATTTCGCCGATTCCAGGAACAAGGCAATCCATGGCACGGACGGTTTTTCCGTCATCATTGAGCTTCATGTAGAACGCCTTGATTTCCTTTGGGTAATCCGTCACAAATACGGGACCTTTGAAAAGCTTCTCTGAGAGGAAACGCTCATGTTCCGTTTGGATATCGGCACCCCAGAATACAGGGTACTTAAACTCACTGTTATGTTCTTCAAGCACCTTGATGGCTTCGGTGTAAGTAATGGTCGCAAACTTCGTATCCACAACGTTTTTCAGACGCGCCAAAAGCCCTTTATCAACCCATTGATTGAAAAATTCTAACTCTTCCGGACATCTTTCCATCAATTCCTTGATGATATAGCGCAGCATGTCTTCGGCTAATTCCATATTGTCTTCAAGATTGGCAAAAGAAATTTCCGGTTCCACCATCCAAAATTCTGCCGCATGGCGAGCCGTATTCGAGTTTTCCGCTCTGAAGGTAGGACCAAAAGTGTAAACCTTGGAAAAATTTTGTGCGAAAGTTTCGGCATTCAATTGTCCGCTCACGGTGAGTGAGGTCTTTTTGCCAAAAAAATCTTGCGCATAATCAATTTCACCATCGTCTGTCAAAGGAGGATTTTTTAAATCCAAAGTAGTGACTTGGAACATTTCCCCCGCGCCTTCAGCATCACTTGCGGTGATGATTGGCGTGTTGACGTAGATAAAATTTCTTTCTCCAAAAAAGCGATGAATCGCCAAGGCTGCTTCAGAACGCACGCGAAATACAGCTGTAAACAGATTGGTGCGCGGACGCAAATGCGCCACGGTACGAAGATACTCATTGCTATGTCTTTTGGCTTGGATGGGATACTCTGGAGGCGATGCACCTTCCACAAGCACTTCGCTTGCTTGAAGCTCCAATGCCTGTTTCGCGCCCGGGGTAAGTTTCACCAGACCTTTAATAACAAAAGCCGTTCCCACACCCTGCTTTACAACTTCACTGAAATTAGCAACTGCATGCGCATCAACAACCACCTGTAAGGGCGTAAAGATGCTCCCGTCACTCAAATTAATAAAGGCAAAACTCTTTTGATCGCGCAAATTTCTAGCCCAGCCTACCACTGTAACTTCTTTATCTGCGTATGCCTCCGGATGACGAAATAGTTGTTTAATTTCAATTTGTTGATACATTTCTGCTCCTTCTTATGCCCTCTTACCACAACAGTTTTTGTATTTTTTACCACTACCACAAGTGCAAGGGTCGTTGCGTCCAATTTTATTACTTACGGCAATATGTTCACGATTAAATGCTTTTGTCATCTGCACGCGTTCTTCTGCGGAATAAATATTATTCCACTCTTCAAGCTCATACAGCCATTTGGCAGAGGCCTCGTGCATATTCCAGTAGAGTTTTTCAAAATCGATATCCAGCTCTACATCAGTTTCATCGACTATAGCCGGTAAATCTAGGCTGTTTTTCAAACTCGTACTAATGCCTTCAAGGAAGCCTAGATAGATATCCATATCTTCGCCAAAGCCCAGCGTTGCTGCCATTTCTTTAGCCGGTGCTTGCCAAGTTGTTTCTGGGTAAGCAGCAAGAATTTGTTTGTAAGCTTGCGTCTCAAGCTCGTAATAGCGCCCTGCGTAGTCACTTAAACCAGCTTGATTATTTTTGGCTTCAATGTTTTCGTTCCAATCATCGAAATAACTCATGTCAATTCCTCTATTCTAATTTGCTTAAGCAAGCGTTTGATAGCGCTCAGCGATTCTTTTCAAAAAGCTTTCGGTGTCCAGACGCTCTGCCTGTCCACCCTCATATAGGGCGACAAGATCACCGGTCATGGCGCCATGTTCAATTGTTTCTAACGAAGCTTGCTCCATTTTTTTGGCAAAAGCAAGGAGCTCCGGAAGATTATCCAATTCGGCACGCTTCGCGAGAGCACCGGTCCATGCGAATATCGTCGCTATTGGGTTGGTTGAAGTACTTTCGCCTTCCAAATATTTATAGTAGTGTCTTGTGACAGTTCCGTGTGCTGCTTCATATTCGTAAACGCCCTTAGGTGAAACGAGTACAGATGTCATCATCGCCAAGCTGCCCATAGCCGATGCAACCATGTCGGACATGACATCTCCGTCATAATTCTTACAAGCCCATATCATGCCACCTTCACCGCGCATAACACGTGCCACAACATCGTCAATCAAGGTATAGAAATATTCAATGCCTTTAGCTTCAAACTTGGCCGCATAATCTTTATCAAAAACTGCTTGGAAAATATCTTTGAAATGGTGGTCATAGGTTTTGGAAATGGTGTCCTTGGTAGCAAACCAAACGTCTTGTCCACTATCTAAAGCAAATTCGAAACAAGCTCTCGCGAAACTATCAATAGAAGTGTCGAGATTGTGAACCCCTTGTAAAATGCCCGGACCTTCAAAACTGAATATTGGCAGGTCGACCGTTCGTCCATCTTTGTAACGGACAGTCAAGCTCGCTTCTGCTGGAGCGTCAACACGATACTCTGTATTACGATAAATATCACCGTACGCATGACGGGCTATCGTAATCGGCTTCTTCCAAGCAGGTACGAAACGCTTTAGGCCTTTGACAATAATCGGTGTGCGAAAAACCGTTCCGTCAAGAATTGCACGTATCGTTCCGTTAGGGCTTTTCCACATTTCTTTTAGCGTGTACTCTTCCATACGTTGTTGATTTGGTGTAATAGTTGCACACTTAACAGCGACACCCAATTCCAAGGTTCTGTTCGCCGAGTCGATAGTCACTTGGTCATTGGTACGATTGCGTTCCTCAAGCCCAAGGTCGAAGTATTCACTCTTCAAATCTACATAAGGGAGAATCAAATAATCTTTTATTTGTTTCCAGATGATACGGGTCATTTCATCGCCGTCCATCTCGACCAGAGGGGTTTTCATGTGAATTTTCTTCATTGTAAAAGCTCCTTCTTGCTTGTGCTCATATAGCAGATAGTTATTATAATTGTTCGAAATTCTTATCGCAAGCTTGAAGCCAAGCTTACTACGAGGCTTTCTAAGGCAATATCCTCATTCATTTTACCCCATTTAATTTGGTTATCTCTCGTTCTGCAAAGCGCATACATCTTAGCTAATTGTTCTGCATCGAAGTGTCTGCTTTGTTGAATCAGTCTGCGTAAAGCGAAAGGAGGAAGCTTCATTACTGGTTCCAGCAATCGTTCTTGTCCAGCATCATGTGCGCAAGCCAGCTGTTTGATATGCCTTGCCAGCATGAACAGAATGAATACCGCGGCTTCCTTGTTTTGTCGCAATTGACGATATAGTTTTAAGGCTTTGCCAGCATCGTTTTGTGCCAGGGCATCGGTTAAATCAAAAATAGTACCACGTAGATCAGGGACACAAATGAGGTCAATTTCTTCTTGTCCAAGTGCATCTAAGTGCGCACTTTCTGCATAAAGCCTCAGTTTATTAACCTCATTGCTGAGCAGCGATAAATCTGACTCACAACGGTCAATTAAGCTTTCTGCAGCTTGTTTAGAGATACGCAAACCGAAACGCCTCAAATTAGCTGCTATCCAATTCATCAGACCAGTCATGTCCATCCGCCCAAGTTCAGCTACTTCTCCAGCCTCCTTGACACGCGCGAGCAGTTTCTTAGTGCGATTATCTGGTTTGTCTTCTTTAAATATCAGGCATGCCCAAGAGGCTTGGTGCCCCAGACAAGCCTCCAAGGCTTCGCTCTGTTCATTTGGTAAATTGACTGCACCCTTAAATAGACCACTGTTTTTCACTAATACAACGCGTTTTGTGGATAGAAAAGGCGGTGTTTGTAGTTCTGTTCGGAGTTTCACCCAATCAATTTTGCCAGGCGAACCGTCACCGTCATAAACTGAATAATCTAATTCCGTCGCCTGGGCATCTAATAGAGACAGCTTAAGCTGTTTAATTAAATCATTAATCAAGAAGGACTCTTCACCATAAAAGAGATAAACAGGTTTAATTTGCCCACTCTTGATAGCTCCAAGCAATTTGGAGTAGGTAATCTGTCCTGCTATTGTGTCCGTTTTTTTTCTCAATTACCTCTCCCTAAGTACAGTTTTTTCTTGCTCAGAAACGTTTTCAATATCCACCTATCCTTCCGAACGAAAATCTCTACACATGCATCCAAATCCGTCCGATAAAAATTGATATTTTGAGCCTGCAAAGATTTTAGCACAGAGCCATGCGGATGTCCGTAGCGGTTTCCTTTGGCAAGCTGCATGACGACATGCTCGACATGAGGCAAGTCCTGGTTTTCCGAAAGCCCATCACGTGAGCCATGGTGAGGGAATTGTAAAACATCAGCCTTGTGTAAAGCCATTTCTGATTCAAGCAAAGGCCAATGACGCGCGGGCATGTCAGCCAACAAATAAATATTTTTGTCGTTCAAGGCTACGCGAACCAAACTACTGCCAGCATTGCCAAGACTGCCTTCTTCAGAAGCCGTATATAAAAAATATAGGCGCATTCCATCAAGCACAATCTCTGTACCGGCTTCTACTTCTATTTCACTTATCTTTTCTTTTTGGCAAAAATCCAAGAGTTCCTCGCGAGCTGCCAAATAGGGGGCTTCAAGCTGTCTTTTATAAGCAGGGAGATTCTTATCATTAGGTATAACGATTGCTTCTACTGCCAATTCTGACGCGACAGACTGGAATGCACCGTAATGGTCTTCGTGCATATGACTGATGATGACCAAGTTGATCTTCTCAATTCCTAGAGACTTACAGTAAGAGACGATTGCCGTACTAGCGCTAGCGGGACCACAATCATATAAAATGGCTTGTCCGTTTCTCGTGCTCAACAAAATCGCTGATCCTTGGCCAACATCAATAAAGCTAATCAAATAATCGGGAGCAAAGTAATGTAGGGTGATTTTTGCCAATAGACATAAAACGATACTCAGCACAAGTAAGTTTTTTCGCGTAATAGTAGAAAGAAACTTCTTCTTGCTAAAGACGAGTGTAGACGCATAGACAGGTATCAATAGTAATAAAGCACTGGCAGTAGCCGTTCTACTTAAGGGGGCGCCGGCTCCAAACTGAGCAAGCGAGATTAGGGCAGCAAGTGCTGAGCGTAAAGGAATGACTAAAGGCGAAAAGAGCAAGAATACCTGACTGCCAAGGGCTGTCAGCGGAAGAATGCTCAGGCCTAGTAAGGTAATAAATCCCAGAAGTATAGTGGCTGGTAAATTCAAGAGAACTTGAAAAACACCGATTCTCCCTTGTAAATAAACAGTAAACGGAAAAACAGCAAGTTGTGCGGTGAGTGTGACCGAGCAAGCAAGTAGAAAAGCATGTAAAGTTTTTATGGCTTTTTCTGACAAGTTTGGGGAAATTATCCTTGCGTACAGCTTTAAGAGCGGTTTAAGAAGGAAGATACTTAGCTGATTAGCATACCTAATGATTGCAAAACTGCAAACTGCCGACATCAAAAAACCAATGCGAAGCAGATAACGTTCTTGTATAAAGAACATTAATAGCACGGCGTAGCCTAGATTACGTGCCGGCGTAGTTGGTCTTTTTAGAAGAATTGCGCCAGCTGAAATGACATACATGAGAACTGCTCTAGTCACGGAAGCATCCCAAGCGCAAATGGAACCAAACACCAGGGCTATGCAAATTAGTAAACAAGAGCGCAAATACAGACGCGAAATAAACCGCTCTAGCACGAAAGAGAAAAGCAAAATAAGCACCGCTACATTGCCACCAGAAACCACCAAAACATGGGCGAGCCCCGCAGCACGAAAGGCTTGACGTGTCGCATTATCTAAATAGCGCTCACTTCCTAAAAGCACGGCCACGGCAACACTGCCCTCTTTCACGCCTAATTCTCTGATTAAAGCAAAACTTACATGTTCGCGCAGTTGATAAGAAAGTCGCATGGGTAGACTGAGTAAACGGACCGACTCGGGTGATGCTTGCTTATCGAAATCGAGTAAGTCAGCCTTTAATTGAATGTCTTGAGAAAAATAGTAGAACGTTTCATCAAAGCCTCCTGGATTGCGAGCTTGCTTGGCTTCTTTTAAGCGTAGTTTTAGACGCAGTTTATCCCCTGGCAGAAAATGGATCTGTGGTGAGTCTTCATATATTTGTACTTTTATGCCTTCATTCACGGCAAAAATATACTGCACTGCATCCTTCCCAATATGCGTTACGCGGGCTATATAGCCATCAAACCATTGGGGTTCCATGGCTAGCAGTTTCTCACTAATTGCACTCTCCGAGCAAAAGTTAAATAGAGCCACTGCAAGGCGCAGAGCTATGAAACACACAATACATATATTTCGCTTAAACGAACCAAATTCTTTTTTCCGCATTTAACGAGCATATACGCGTTCCAAAGTAAATGGCTAAGATTCGTTTCGCTTTATTCCTCTTTTTCCCTTGAAAATTCTTGAATGGCTGTTTCCATATACGCTTCTAGTTCACTAACACCTAAGCGTTTGATGGATGAAATAGTGAAAACGGCAGTTTCCTCATCCCAATGAAGACGCTTATACAAAGCTTGCACTTGCCGATGAACCTGTGCCCGCGACAATTTGTCGCATTTAGTAAACACCAGAGCGAAAGGAAGTTGAACCGAGCGCATATAATCAATCATTTGTATATCATCCGCGTTCGGATTGTGACGGATATCTAAAAGTAATAGGACCAGGGCGATTGGGCGTTCTAGCCCAAAGTACCCTGCAACCAGCTCAGAGAAGCGCAATTTTTCTGTTTTAGACACTTTGGCAAAACCATAGCCCGGTAAGTCAGTAATTAAAGCAAATCTGGGTTTACGGTAGTAAATCACATGCCTTGTCTTTCCAGGCGTCTGACTGACACGAGCCAGACGTTTTTGGCCTGCCATAGCGTTGATCAAACTAGACTTACCGACATTGGAGCGGCCAGCCATAACAATTTCAGGCAAATCATCTTCCGGGCAGTCAGCAAGATGTGCTGCCAGTCGATAAAATTCTAAATCTCTAAAGAAACTTGCTTCAGCCATTTTTTCCTCACTTTATAGGGCTTTTCGGGGTTCGGAACTGGGTTTTGCCAGCCGTAATTTCTTTCAATGTCAGTAAGCTTACGCTATAATCGATAAGGAACGCAAATAGCTTGATGCTTATGGAGGGCTAGATGGCTAAATTATATATTGATGAAGAAAAGAACTATGCTTTATACGAACAGTATGGTGACAACAGCATGGGTTCTATTGGTCCGCTTGGGTTAATTCCCATGGTAAACAGCACAGAATTTTCCGCAGAAGTGAATGACCGCTTATACAAGCGCCGTATGGAATATCAGTCGGAGTTGATCAAGGGTCAAGGCAGCGGCTTTTTACGTAAAGACTATACGATTTCTGCTGACTACACACGTTATTCGACCGGTGAAGGCCGAGTCATTATTCTTGGTAGTGTACGCGGACACGATGTTTTTATTTTGTGTGATGTACTGAATCACAGTTGCACTTACCCGCTTTTCGGCGAAGACAAATTTATGAGTCCAGATGAACATTATCAGGATCTCAAACGCGTAATTTTAGCAATTAGTGGTAAGGCAAGGCGGATTAATGTCATTATGCCTTTCCTCTATGACAGTCGTCAGCACAAACGTAACGGCCGCGAATCTCTGGATTGTGCTTTTATGCTCGAGGAATTACACAATCTCGGCGTTAACAGCATCATTACTTTTGATGCGCATGACCCGCGTGTCGCTAACGCCATTCCAGTTTCAGGTTTCGAGAATATTCCCGCGACTTATCAAATTATCAAATCTTTAGCCGCAGAAATAGGTTCACTCTCCACGAAAAACCCTGACCTTATGATTATCAGTCCCGATGAAGGGGCTTTGCCACGCTCTATGTATTACGCCAACGTTCTAGGTTGTCCGCTCGGCACCTTTTACAAACGCCGTGACTACACCAAAGTGGTCGATGGCCGAAACCCAATCTTAAAACATGAGTTTTTAGGAGAATCCGCTAAAGGCAAGGACGTCCTCATTGTCGACGACATGATCGCATCAGGTGATTCTATGTTGGACATTTGTAAAGAAATGCGCTCACTCGGGGCACGTAATATTTATTGTGCCGCCACCTTCGGCCTCTTTACTTCCGGAACGGAAATTTTCGACAAAGCCTATGAAGAAGGCTATGTCACACGTGTTTTTACCACGAACCTTATCTATCGTTTACCTGAACTACAAACTGCTCCCTGGTACCGTGAAGTTAACATGTCTAAGTTCGTTGCCCTTTTGATTGATGCGATTAATCACGATGCTTCACTCACAAAGATGGTCAACCAAACGGAGCGTATTCAAACCTTCTTGGGTCGCAAGCCTAAAAAGAACGGAAAAAGCAAAACAAATAGGAGTCAATCATGATCAATCACTCACATAGTCGTTCGGCGGAAGAGCAAGATTACTTCCGCTATAACCAATACGGCCCCAATACCATGACGGCTATAGGCCCAATCGCCCTCATTGCTTTACCTGGCAGCCAAGCCTTTGTAGAAAAAGTTGACGCACATCTACATAATCGCCGTCTTGAATACATGAGCGATTTTGCTAATTTCGGTTTAGGCGAACCAGGTTTTCTCAGAGACAGCTACATCATCCGCAGCGAGTCCGTCCGCTTCTCGTCTGGCGAAGGCAAGGGCGCGATTATCGACTCAATACGTGGTCATGACACTTATATTTTCTGCGACGTCCTTAATTACAGCATCATGTTTAAGTTGTTTGGCAAAAATGTCCGCATGGGTCCCGATGATCACTTCCAAGATTTAGTGCGCATGATTCTTGCAACCAATGACAAAACTGAACGTGTCAGCGTCATCATGCCTTTTATGTATGAAGGGCGTCAGGATGTCCGCTCTACTAGAGAATCACTGGACTGTGCTTACATGTTAAAAGAGTTGGAAGAATTAAACGTAAAAAACATTGTCAGTTTTGATCCTCACGACCCACGCGTAGAAAATGCCCTACCTAAGAAAAGTATCGACAATATACCTGTAAGCTATCAAATGATTAAAGCACTCTGTAGAGAGTATGATGATTTAGATTTCCAATCAGGGAAATCAACCATGGTCATCTCACCCGACGAAATGGGTATCAAGCGTGCAATGTTTTTTGCCACTGTTCTTGGGGTGCCCTTAGGCACATTTTATCGCAAACGTGATTATAGTTTAGACAGTAAAAACCCCACGCATACTTTCGAATATTTGGGTGATTCACCAGCCGGCCGCGATGTTTTGATTATCGATGACATGATTGTCACAGGCAACGCCATGGTAGAAACAGCTAAGAAACTGAAAGAGGCTAAAGCCAAACGTGTCTTCTGTATCTCCAGCTACTTGCTAGCGGTCGATGGAACCAGTGATTTAGAAGCAGCAGTCAACGCAGGTTACATTGATCGCGTCTTTGCAACAAACCTTATTTACAGCCCACCCGAGCTTTTAGCCAAGGAATGGTTCGTAAGCGTTGATCTCACACGTTTCGTTGCCCTCTTGATTGATGCGCTCAACCACAATGCTTCAATCTCGTCACTGTTGGATCAAACAGTAAAAATCAACAGACTCATGCAAAGATATGACGAACAGCAACGTTTTATGAAGCTTAATAATTAGTTAGATTTAATTGCCGATAATTCTTCTGATAAAGCGTAGCAATACGTCTATATTCATCATGGCAAAGATCAAGGCGACACCAATCACCGCAAAAAGCATAAACAGCATAATCGCACGACCAATGATGTGTCCTGTGCTGGGTCCCTTTGCTTTACGCGTACGAGGATCAATCTCTCCTCTACGCGCGCCAGCTTGTTGAAGGCCTTGCCCCACTCTGCCATTTTGTCCGCTCTTAGGCAAAGTTGCTTGTTGTGCGCTATCACCCTTTAGAGCCTGTTGCCTTTCTAATGCAGCCTTACGCGCTTCTTCAAATCTAGCGACTTCATCTTCACTCAGTTCGTAAGGAGCAGCTGCAGATTGAATAGGTACCAGAGGCACAGGTGCGACTTGAGCAGCCCCAATCACCGGAGTCGGTTTTGTCGCATCGTCAGCTAGTGTTTCTCCCTCGGCTTGAACAGTCTGATTTGGCTCAGCTGCATTTACTTCCGGTATCTCCCTATAAGTACTTGTGCCTGCAGGGCTTGCTTCAATAGGGGCTTCCTCCGCTGTCGTTGGCTGAGGCGTGGTTAGAGGTACAGCAGCCACCTTGATTTCTGGCAAAGGCGTATCATCTTGTTCATCATCTAATTCTTGTATCTTAATCAAAATCAAACTGATATTATCTTTTCCGCCTGCTGCCAAAGCGTGTTGCATGAGGTTTTCCGCTTGTTGTAAAAATGCTTGTGGCGACCTTAATATTTCAGTAATGCTCGCTTCAGAAAGCATCTCCGTAACGCCATCCGTACAGATAAGGAAACTGTCCCCAGCTTGCAACCAAATTTCCGGTGAAAGAGCAGGTTCAATCTTAGCTTCTTCTGGAAACATACCCAAATGTTGTGATAATCTGTTCCGTTCTGGATGCTGTGCGGCTTCTTCTTGCGTAATAATCCCCATCTCAACTAATCGTTGTGCGTAGGTATGATCGACACTTAACTGATTTAATTTCCCATTTCTAAAGAGATAAATTCTTGAATCCCCTACATTTAAGGCTTGCGCCACATTCCCTTTTAGCAAGAGCGCGGCAAAAGTAGATCCCATACGACGACCCTTATTGTTTCGGATAGTCTGACAAAGGCTTTCGTTTACTCTGGCCAAATAACGTGGCATCAGTTTAGGAAAAGACTTGCCTTTATCTTGCACAAAATGGCGTTCGATTTCTTTCAAACCGGAAACCGCCATGTACGAAGCTTGTTCTCCCATCGCTTCCCCACCCATACCGTCACATAAGGCAAAAAGTTTAACTGGGTCCGAAGACGAGAGCGTTTTGCGGTAGGCACCACTCGAATCGTTAAAATTACGAAATTCGCTATCAAAGAATAAATTGTCTTCGTTGTTTTTTCTGATTTTTCCTACTTCGGATAACGCAATCGCGATATACTTCATGCTTATTACTCCACTACTTTCTCGTATATAAACTCGTGTAAGGCTGGGTTCTGTACTTCCAAATCTACTATGATATTGTAATTGCTTTCATCGGTATAATACATACCATCTTCTGGAACACGATACTCAGCCATATGCTTTAACGTTTGAAGATTCCCCATCCCAAAAAGCATGAGGCTTTCTCGGCTGAAGTTGGTTGTGGCATAGGGTAAGGCAGCAGTTATTGTCCCAAGTTTTCCGGTCATACTCTGACTCGAAAACGCTCCTATCATATTCATCATAACCGTTCTTTGTCTAGATGTGCGCCCTTGATCGTTGCCAATCGCTCGTATTCTAGCCCATGAGATAGCCTGCATGCCGTTCAACTTTTGAGTTCCAGCATCACTAAGTAGCTGTGGACTTATTCCAGCAAGTGTACTCTGTTCGCGCACGCCACCATTGACGTAATCTAACTCATCATAGGTCACGTCAATCGTTACGCCACCTGCGGCATCAATAAACTGGGCTGCACTCCAAAAATCAAACTTCATGAAATGCTGAATATCTAAGTTGAACATCTCATTGATGGTATTGATTAACATCCCAATCCCACCATGAACATAAGCTGCATTTAATTTGTCTTCAGCACCTTCACGTCCCTCGATATGGGCTTCAATATCACGCATGAGCGAAGTCAGCTTGATGGCTTTATTCTTTCTGTCCATGCTTAGCACAATCATTGCGTCAGTCCGACTAGGCGCGCCAGGGTTATCAGGATCTCTTTCATCTAGACCAAATACGAGTATGTTCGTCACATCTTTAGACTTAGGCTTAACTTGCTTAATAGGATATTCGGCAGGGCTATAGATACCTGATACGCTCTGGTTTATGTCCAAGCTCGCACCGCTTTCAACCGTAGTGTTATTCTCGCTATTTATAATAGGAATACTGGCAAAACCCATAGACCCTAGCAACAACCAAACATAAAGTAGACCGCCAGCGAACAAGCCTAAAACTGCAGCCAAGCTATAAACTATGGCTCTTTTTAAGCGTCCTCCACTGTGCAAGCCTTGAACGTCAAGGTGATCGATATTATTGCGTCTCATGTCTTTTCACAACAACGGTATGCTGCCTAATTAAATGCAGCTTTCCGTTCCTTCATTCAGTCTGAAACTATTATCTTACAATATCTGACTAGCTTCTTCCAGTTTTAAAGACCCATGAGCAGTTCTGCAACGTTAAAGAAAATGATCAGAGCACCCGCATCAACAATCGTTGTAATAAGCGGAGCAGCCATAATTGCTGGGTCAAGTTTCACTTTCCGGGCAAGTATGGGGAGTGCGCTTCCTGATATTTTTGCCATTAAAACCGTAAACAACAAGGTTATAGATACAGTGGCAGAAACAATAATATTATGGTCATAAGTAAAGAATATTCTCAAAAAATTGGCGATAGCAAGGACTGAGCCGACGAGCAGGCTGATACGTAGTTCTTTCCAGATGATGCTCCAAAAATCTCTGAAGGATAATTCGCCCAACGCCATACCACGAATAATCATGGTGCTGCTTTGTGAGCCTGCGTTTCCACCTGTATCGGTCAACATGGGAATAAAGGAAACAAGCAAGGGTACAGCTAAGAAAGCATGTTCGTAGCTTTGCAAAATCGATCCATTAATCATCCCTGAGAACATCAAGATGAGAAGCCAGGTTATGCGGTTTTTGGATTGTTCGAAGACACCGCTTTTCAAGTAAGGCTTTTCGGATGGGTGAATAGCAGCCATCTTCTCAAAGTCTTCCGTTGCTTCTTCGTGCGCCACATCTAAGGCGTCGTCTACGGTGACTATGCCGACTAAGCGATTTTCTGCATCAACAATCGGAAGTGATAAGAGATCGTAGTTTGTAAAGAGTCTCAAGACTTCTTCCTGGTCATCAGTGGTAGATGCTTTTATGAGGACTTCGTTCATGATGTCGCCCACGATTTGTTCGTCTTTTGCCAAAAGCAAACTGCGAATAGAGATCGCACCAATAAGTTTTCTGTCCTTGGTCGTGATATAGGCCGTGTAAATGGTTTCCTTGTCATCACCGTGCTGGCGAATGTAAGCAATGGCCTCGGCAACGGTCATATCTTCTTCGAGTTTTGTGTACTCAGAAGTCATTACGCTTCCGGCTGAATCTTCAGGGTACTTCAAAAAATGGTTAATTGTATCCCTAGTCTCCGCAGTTGAAAGCCGTAATATTCTGCTCACGACATTGGCGGGAAGTTCTTCTACCATGTCGACCGCATCATCGACAAAAAGTTCTTCCATCATTTCACTAACCTCATGGTCGGTGAAACTATCTAATAAGGCGGCTTGCTTTTCTATGTCTAAATAGGCAAAAGTCTCTGCCGCATCATCTTTACTCAGGGATCGGTAAACGAGGGCCGCACTCTCTTTGGGCAGCTCGTTTATGGCATTAGCAATATCTACCGGATGCTGAGTATGCAAAAACTCGATCAGAACCTTGCGATCGCGCCCAGCGAGTATTTCTTCAATCTGGCTTAATAAATCTTTAGTTTCCATTACGTACCTCCTGTCGGAAATCAGGAGCAACGTAAGCACAAGAAATTAGACGAACGAGCACATGTCAAACGACAGACTAGGTCGAGGCTTATCTTGACTTACATCACTACTGTGGCTATTACAGTCCATTTGACATGCTCCTTTACAAAAATTAGGGCGATTACAGCAGATTTTTGGAACTCGCTGTTTTCGCTACCGTGCTCAAGATTAACACAATTTTTTTTGTTCAACAAGCAAGAACTTAAAGCGCATGACTTTATTATTTCTCCGTGATGATTTAGAATGGTTGAATTGCGTTGGAGGTAAATATGAACCAGCATCAAATAATTCAAGGCGTGCCGGAAGGCGCCAGTTTATATTTTGTAGGTATTGGCGGAATCAGCATGTCCGGCCTCGCCGAAATAGCTCTTTATAATGACTTTAAGGTCACAGGCTCTGATTTTCATCTGTCCGAGCATGTACAGCACTTGCAAGAAATTGGCATAGATGTTTTTGTTGGCCATGACCCCTCAAATATTGATAAAGTTAAGCCTGACTTCGTCATTTACACAGCTGCTATTCCGAAAGATAATATCGAGTTGCTCAGGGCTCATGAACTGGGAATTCTTACGATTGACCGAGCAGAGTTTCTGGGTTGGTTGACCGAAAGCTTTGGTGCAGTAATTAACATCGCCGGTACTCATGGTAAAACTACTACAACCGCTTTGACTTCGCTCTTGCTCATCGCCTCTCAAGCTGATCCTACGGTGCATCTTGGCGCACAATTCAAGGCGTTTAATCGGAGCACTATCCGTCTCGGCGAACCTGGAAAGCTTTTGGTCTCCGAAGCATGCGAGTATAACAACAGTTTCTTGCATTTCACGTCAACTACTGCGGTAATACTAAATATCGATGAAGATCATCTCGATTTCTTCGGTGATTTAGAGCATATTATTGAGTCGTTTGTCGCATTTGCTTCGAAGCTACAGAAGCATCATAAGTTAATTCTTCCCTATGCAGACCCCAACGTCCATAAGTTGCTTACAAAACTCCAGAATATCGCTGCTGAAAAAAATATGGAAATACCGGAAGTGGTGTGGTTTGGGACAGCGGAAGAATTCGCTTCTTCACTGCCACCCAAGGGATTTGAGAATTCGGCACGCTTTGTTGCTGAACAAATTCGCTTCAATAAAGGTTATCCTTATTTTGAAGTCAAACTTCCCTCACTTCACACTTTGAAAATTCAATTGTCTGTACCAGGCTTACATAACGTGCATGATGCATTAGCTGCAATCGCCGCCTCCTATTTTAACGGCCTCGATCCAGCTGTTGCGGCTCATGTCCTGAAAGATTTTACAGGTGCTGAAGGCAGATTCACTATTAACGGCCATTATCATGATGCACTCATTGTATCGGATTACGCGCATCACCCAAATGCTGCACGGGCTACTTTAGCAGCAGCCATGAACATCCCACACCATAAAACGATAGTGGTTTTCCAGCCCCTAACCTTTTCACGCGTTAAATTGCTATTCGAAGATTTCGTTTCTTGTTTAAGTGACTACAAACCAGACTTTGTAATCTTCTACGAAATTTTCAGTGATCGTGAAAGCGACAAATTAGGTATGAGCTCTCGCTTACTCAGCGAGGCTTACAATGCGAAGGGCTTGAACAGCGTTTTTGAAGAATCCTACGAAGCTGTTGTTGAACATTTAGAGGATAAAGTTAGCTCTGGAGACATTGTCTTGTTCTTAGGTCCTGAACAAGTGCGCAACCTCGGAAAAAGATTAGTACAAGAATACGGCGTGCTCGCTTAATAAGCTTCTATGAATCTACA
>CAZNNL010000022.1:0-34300 GCA_964574395.1 uncultured Oscillospiraceae bacterium
TTTTAACGATTTACTCCTGAGGGGTGCATTTTATCAATAGGTAGCACCTTTGCCAAAGAAAAAGCCTGTAACTTTGCGTTACAGGCTTTTTGTGTAAAAAGAACAATTGCGTAAAAACCTACTTCTGTTCTTTCAAGAACTCAGCAATTTTGGCCACTACAACCTCGTCAGACCAATAGCTGTTGTGTGTTGTATCGTCACGCACAAGAAATTCTGAATTGCTAAAATGTTTGTTGAGCGCCTCGCTTTGCTCGAGGCTAATCATCTTGTCGTTATGGCTTGAAATCACCAGCGTAGGCTTATCAAATTTGTCTGCATATTTTTCACTCTTGTATGTGTTGCGAATCAAGATGGGAATGGGGATGTCTAGGTCCATACTATTTTTGGCAAAACCATAAACCAATTCCTTACCATTCTGAAATGGCGATATTAACAGCAAAGCTTTGGGTTGGAACTCTGCCGCCACGCGTACCGCAGTTCCGCTACCTAAACTATAGCCACCTACAACAATATGGTCTTCATCTACATAGGGCAGAGTTTGCGCATATTTATAAGCTGCTTGGGCTAGTTCGTAAATTCCGTTTTCGCCTTTTGTACCTTTGCTTAGCCCATACTGAGGGAAGTCAATCATCATGACATTGTAGCCCTCTAATGCAGCAAAACGACGGCTCTTGAAAGGTTCAATTCCAGAGGTTGATTCCTCACCATTACCACCGAAATAGATAAACAATGGACTTTTTTCTTTTGTGCCGACATTTTTCCAGATCCAACCACCGGCGACTTTTTTGCCAGCAAGATCGATTTGCACTTCATCAAATTCTGGATTAGCAGAAACTAAGGCATAGTTTTCCGGGAAGTAGGGGATGTCGTAGTACATGAAGAGGTTTTGCCCGAAATATGCCGCACCATTAATCCAAACCAAGGCAAAGGCTAGGATGATGGCAATTACTCTGGCAAAATTCTTCAAGCCTCTCACCGGACGATTGGCTGGTATACCCGCCAGAATAGCCATAACGACCTACTAATAATATGGACTAGGAATAAGAGACCGAAATTTAAGATTCCAAAAAGCAAGAGTGCAATTAAAAAGCGCGAAATCTTCAAGCGACGCTTGTTTTGGACGGGCATTTGTTGGTAATTGGGCATTTGCTGGTAGTTTGGGTCATGGTAGTTAAGGTTTTGTTGGTAGTTTTCGGTTTGTGGATAGACTGGTCCTTGTGGGTAGTTTGGGGTTTGGTTTTGAACCGGTCCTTGATTTTGTTCGAAAGGATTGTTCTGTATATTCTGATTATTTTGATCCATATTGTTTACCTCGCTAGTAGTCTGTCTATAGTGTTATCTGAGATTTGAGCTAGATTTTATCATAATAAGTTTTAGTTATTATTAAGGGTGATTAAAAATACTTCACTATATGAATCTTTTTGTGAAATGAGCGTAAAAGTGATTTGCGGAGTAGCGTTAGAGGTGCCGTGCCAAATTAGTCGCAAATTTGGCACGGCGTCCCTAACCAGCCCACCCACACTAAGTCCAAGCCCAAGAGTTCAGTAATTGACAACTAGTGGTGTGCAAAAGATACTGGCATGCCCTGACTTTAGTAAGTACAATCTTTATTACAAAGATAATATAGGCGTGTTTGTGCCAAGTACAAAGCGACAGCGGGTTGAAAGGGAAGAATTATGAAAGAGCAAAACTATCTCGACAATATGGTAGGCGTTTTTGGACATCCGGCGGCTGAAAATCCAGGAGTGGTGATACAGGATGCTGCTTTTGCCGATATGGGTCTCGAAAGATGGCATTTCAACACCATCGACGTTGAGCCTGAAGCACTAGGCGACGCGATTGCTGGTCTCAAAGCATTCAAAATGAAGGGCATAAACTGCACGTTACCCCATAAAATCAACGTTATCCCTTACCTTGATGAGCTCTCCGAAAGTGCCAAGCTAATCGGTGCTGTAAATACAATCGTAAACAATAATGGCTATTTATATGGCGACAATACGGATGGCAAAGGTTTTATGGAGGCACTACTAGAAAATGGTGTTGATCCTACTGGCAAAAAGCTTGTCATCCTAGGTGCCGGCGGTGCTGCGCGTGCCATTTGTGTAGAAATGTGCCGCGCTGGAGTTGGCCCAATTAAAATTGTTAACCGACCCGAGGACCGTGCTTTAGGCGACAGCATCATCGAGGTTGTTAAGAGCTTAAATGAAGACGTCGAGTATGTTGACTGGGTAGGGCAGTATGTTATTCCCGAAGATACTGATATTTTAGTTAACGCCACACCCATCGGTCTTTATCCTGATGTGGATGCGATTCCTAATATTGATATTACTTCCATTAAACCGCATATGTTTGTTCAAGACGTCATTCCCAATCCTGCGATTACGCCTTTGCTTCGTGCTGCCGAAAAACAGGGGGCACGTTGGAGCACGGGTACAGGGATGCTAATTAACCAAGCCGCAATCAACATTGAAATGTGGACAGGGAGAAAACCAAATAAAGAGGTTATGCTAAAAGCATTGGAGGAAGCATTAAGCTAAGCTGCTTGGGTTAGCTGTACAGGCGTTCTGCAAGTTCATCTAGTTCTCCAATATCCCAGAGTAGGCGCGAGATGATGTATTTGTCGCGAATATCTTTGCTTGCTACAAAGGTTTCTTTCAGCTTGGGTTCTTCCACGCTCAAGTCTTCAACAGTTTGGGGAGCTTCAATGGTGTTCAAAACTTGGGATAAACCAGCTGTGGCATCTAGTACCGATGCGATGATAGTTTGGATTTCGTCCCATTGTGAAATGATTTTATCTAGTCTTTGCGTATGCCCAGCTGCAGCATACTTTTGTTCTTTCTCCTCTAGCAAAATCAGTGGTTCTGCAGCGCTTCCGAGTAGCTTTCGAAGTTCGTCAGACCACGCGGTTTTATCGAATTTAGCTGCGTATGCGAGTGCTTTGCTGCGCTGAGGTTTAAGTTGCTGAATTTCTCGCAGCGCTTTTAATGCTTCTAAACTTCCGATGAGACACTGCAAACCGTGTGTATCGGTACCCAAACCAAAAGCAGCTGAGCGCATATCCCAAATATGAGAAAAATAATGTTCAATACCAGAAGCGGGTCTTGATACGCCAGCCAAAGCCATAGCTAGGCCAGAAAAGGTTAAGCCTTCCATTAAAGCTTCAGCAGTTTTTGGCTCGTGACTGAGGATTCCATCAGCGGTTGCCATGCATTGCTTTAATGATTTTTCTACAAGTTCTGCTACTTCTGAGCAATAGTATTCTCCGGTAACGCAGTGTGCGATGCGCCAGTCACAAAGACTGATAAATTTCGCGACCATATCGCCAAATCCAGACTGGAACATGCGTAGGGGAGCGGTGCATAGGACGTCGGTGTCCGCGATGATGGCGTCTGCCATTTTAGAATTAAGACTGATTTTTACGCCGTCGAAATTCATTGAGGAAGTTCCAGAAGCATAGCCGTCCATTGAGGGGGCGGTTGCGATGATGATGTAGGATTTGTGGGTGAGGGAGGCGAGGATTTTGCCAAGATCGTTTAAAGTACCTGAACCTACGCCAATAATGATGTCACAAGAATTGTCGAATGCCATACTTAGCTGACCTACAGCTTCGTTATTGGGCTCGAGATGCGTCTGGGGGTATTGGTAAGAGCGGTGAGGAATGCCGGCCTGGTCCAAAATCTGGAGCGCGCGGTCACCCGCGACCTTTTTTGTGTTTTCATCGAAGTAAACGAAAGCTTTGTGTCCAGCTAAACGCGTAATGAGAGCAGGAAGCTCTTGAATCGCCCCAGGATACATGATCAGTTCTTTCAAATCTGCTTTATGGACGCGGCCGCAATTGCAGTCAGTTATGTGGGCACTTGCTAGTTCATTAATGCTCATTTCAGACAGTTTTTTATGCATGTAATTTCTCCTACGTTTCAAATATGCTCGAAGTAGCTGGAATTACTTTGTCCAGTATTCTCCAATATTGTTCAGCACAAAATCAGGTTTTATGTGAAAAGCTTCGATATCCTCCAAACTAGCTTCACCGCTAAGTACGCAGACACTAGTAATACCAGCAGCTTCGGCAGATGCGATGTCAGTGTAGAGACGATCTCCAATAACGACTGTTTCAGCTGCACTTGCACCTGCTTCAGCCATGCAAAACTCAATCATCGTTGCCTCTGGTTTGCCAAGAAATCGAGGCTCACGGCCCGTGGCATTCTTAATCATGATGCTAAAAGAACCGCAATCGGGAACGTAGCCAAATTCAATGGGACAGACCAAATCACAGTTTGTCGCCAAATATGTTCGTTCCAAGTCGCCTAAGAGATAACAAATATTCTTCAGTTTTTCGTAAGTCAGTTCTGTATCGTAGCCCATTAAAATGACTTTGACATCTTCGTCTGCTTCCGTGGTAACAGGGATTCTGGCAGCGCGTAATTCCGCGATGAGCGATGCTGTACCCAGGCAAAAAACCAGCTCTCCTTCGTGATGCTCCAAAATATAATGTATGCTCGCTTGAGCAGACGTGTAGAATTCCTTAAGATGGGCGTCTATGCCCATTTTTAATAGCTTGTCTAAGTAAGCATGCACGGATTTAGAAGAGTTATTTGTAATGAATCGATATTGTCGACCGCGCTTTTTAATTTCTTCTAAAAATGCGGCGGTCTCTGGGAACAAACGATCACCATTGTAAAGCGTGCCATCCATATCAAGCAGAAAGAACTTTTTCTCTTGAAGGGCTTTGGTGTCGCGTGAGAAGTAGTCGCTCATTTTTGCCTCCCTAAAATTTTTCGTTGCCATTATTTTACCTTATTATTTGCTAGTAGTCGTAGGTAGGTCAATCGCTTACGAATTGAAGTAGGTATTGTCCGCTCCACGCGAACAGTTTTGGCAGTTTGTTCGCGGCCCCTAAAACAGGGTGGTCAAAATCTCCAGTAAAGTCATGTTGAGCCCTAGAAAATTGGAAATTAGAGTAATTTTTTAACAAACTAGCCTTCGAAATGGCTGATAAATGCTCAAAATCTCAGCTGGCGCACGGTTTAGACGTAGAAAACCTGTCGTTAGCGCAATTTCTGACCACCTGTGCCGTACCCCGCGTAGAAAATCTGTCTTTAGCGCAATTTCTGACCACTCGTTCCACCGCCCCGCGTAGAAAACCTGAAAACAACAGCTTAAATCCGTCACCACAATATGTCATAATGGATAAAAACAATATTAATGGCAAAACCACAAGAGGAATTACTATGCAATACAGAAATTTTAAAGATCAGACAAGCGTTTCCTTACTCGGCTTCGGTGCAATGCGCCTTCCTCAAACAGAAGATGGAAAGATCGATCGTAAAACCGCTAAAGCCATGCTTGATCAGGCGTATGCAGGTGGCATCAATTATTTCGACACTGCGTATGGCTATCACAGCGGGGAGAGTGAATCTTTCCTAGGTGAAGCACTAAAAGACTATCCACGCGACTCCTTTTACCTAGCGGATAAAATGCCGATGTGGGTTTTAAAGGATGCAGATCATGCTAAAAGATTATTCCAAGAGCAGCTGGATAAATGTCAGACTGAGTACTTCGATTTCTATTTGCTACACAGCGCGACAAAAAGTATTTATGAAAAAGCTAAAAAGTTCAAAACAATAGAATATCTGTTAGAGGAGAAGAAAGCGAGTCGCATTAAACGCTTAGGCTTTTCCTTCCATGATGATTACGCACTGTTCGAGGAGATTGTGTTGGCGTATCCGTGGGATTTTTGCCAAATTCAGTTCAACTATATGGACGTAAATTACCAGGCAGGTGAAAAAGGCTTGAAATTCGCCGCCGCGCAAGGTCTCGATGTCATCATCATGGAGCCCTTAAAAGGTGGAAAATTGGCCAATGTGCCGGACACGATGCTGGCGCCTTTGAAAGCCAAACGCCCCGATGCTAATCCTGTAGAGTGGGCTTTTGCGTACATTGCCAGCTATCCAGAAGTGAAGCTAATCCTTAGCGGTATGTCGACTCTTGATCAGATGGCTGAGAATTTACACTTGTTTGACGCGCTTGTACCTCTCAATCAAGAAGAACTTGCTGCGATGGACGAGGCCAAGGAGATTTTTGCCAGCAATCAACGCAACCTCTGTACGAACTGTGGCTATTGCATGCCATGCCCCTTTGGCGTGGATATTCCCAACAATTTCTTGACCTGGAACGAGTATGGCCTCTATGGAAAAGTCAGCGAAACGATAGTGCCCTATTTCAGTGCCGAATGGGATGATGCGCGTGCGGATAAATGCACGGAATGTGGTTTGTGCGAAAGCCTTTGCCCTCAACATATCCAAATTCGATCTGACCTAAAGGCCATGCATCAAGAGTTTTCTGTCCATAACAGATAATTTTGGCAAAACCAACACCGCCAACGACAAACCAAGCTTATGCAAAATCAACTTGAATGAAAGAATCTAGACATGATAGAAAAGTTAAGACCACACATCGACAAATATCTAGCCGAGCATGACCGCTTGGTGATAGCAATAGAGGGTTCGGCTGCAGCAGGGAAGTCTTCCTTAGCAGAGGCGCTTCAGGCTTATTACAACGCCAGCGTCATACACATGGACCACTTTTTCTTGCCCTTAGATATGCGCAGTGAAAAGCGCTTATCCGAAGCGGGTGGAAACGTCCATTACGAACGTTTTATTGAGGAAGTAGTCCAAGGTCTATCTGCAATCAAAGCAGGGGACAAAGAGGCTCTCGAAGATTCAATGCTCAATTATAGGACCTTCGATTGTAGCGTCATGGATTATGGAGCGGAGCAGTCGCTGGAACTAACTCCTTTAATAATTGTAGAAGGTGTCTATAGCCAGCATCCTAAGTTTGGAGCTTACGCTGATTTGAAGGTCTTTATCGAGATGGATGAGGAAACACAGCGAAAGCGCATTAAACTCCGCGAGAACTCTGAAAAGCAGACGCGTTTTTTCAATGAATGGATCCCGATGGAGAAGGAGTATTTTGCCAAGTATGGCATAAAAGAAAAAGCCGATATCATACTTTAGAAAGAAAAAACCTCTGCATCGTAATTCGAAACAGAGGTTTTATTATATCGTTCTTTTTGTTTAGATCAGCGCTAACATCACAAAGTTGACAATAAAGAGCAGAGTCGAGACTAAGAGTATTGGATGAATCTCTTTGAAGCGACCTTTGGTAATTTTCACGATAACATAAGAGATGAAACCGAAAGCAATACCATAGGAAATGCTGTATGCCAAAGTCATGAAAATAGAAGTGAAGAAGCAAGGAATGGCTTCGTCCAAATCGTCCCAAGCAATTTCTTTAAAGCTGGCCATCATCATAACGCCAACGATAATCAATGCAGGAGCAACGGCTTGTGCAGGAACGATACCGACAACTGGAGCAAAGACGGAACACAGCGCAAACAAAGCGGCCACGGTAACTGAAGTTAAACCTGTGCGTCCACCAGCGCCGATACCCGCTGCTGATTCAACATAGGTCGTGGTGTTTGATGTACCAAACACAGCACCGATTGAAGTAGCGATAGCGTCTGCGAAAAGAGCCTTGTCCATTTTTGACTTAAAACCACTGGAAGATTCCATGGCGATTTCATCTTCTCTGCTGAAGATTCCGCTGCGACGGCCAGTGCCAATGAATGTTCCAATCGTATCGAACGTATCCGAAAGTGAGAACGCAAAAATTGTAATTAATGCTAAGGCAACTTTAGAAGGATCGGCAAAAAGGCTGCCTATACCCTCGGCTGAGAAAGCTGCACCAAATGTTTCGCCTAAGGCACCCCAATGGCTGCCTGCAGCCGCGTTGCTCAAACCAGATAAGTCAGTAACTCCCATGGGAATACCAATTAAGGTTGTGGCAATTATGCCGATGAAAATTGCACCGCGTGATTTCTTAATAAGTAGAACGATGGTAACTAAAATGCCAATTAGCGCAAGCAAAACACCTGCAGTGTTAAGGTTAACCAAAGCTGGAATAAAGCCAGAGTCCGCAACGACAGTTGAGGAACTTGCTGTTTCAGCGATGGTCATTGCTTTGCTTGGGTCACCCAAGAGGATGTAGGAACCGGGGTCAGCCGTGACAGAGAGCAAGCCAGCGTTTTTAATACCGATGTAAGCAATAAACATGCCGATACCACCGGAGATAGCGTTTTGCAAACTGTGGGGGATAGCCTTGATAATCATTTTACGAATGCTTGTGACAGTAATTAGAATATTGATGACACCGCAGATGAAAACCATCGCTAGTGCTTGCTGCCATGTGAAACCGTAAGCAAAAACAACCGTATAAGTAAAGAATGCATTTAAGCCCATACCCGGTGCTTGTGCGTAAGGAACGTTCGCATATAGCCCCATTACTAATGTACCGATAATCGCTGCAATGATAGTCGCCAAGAAAACGGCGTCTCTGTTCATACCTGTTGCTGCCAAGATCATTGGATTAACAAAGATAATGTACGACATCGCAAAGAAAGTCGTTACACCCGCTAATATTTCTGTTGAAACATTAGTTCCGTGCTCCTTCAGCTTGAAAAACTTATCCATTTTACCCTCCTAGGATTGAATAAAAATTGCCGGTAACTCAAGCCGGCCTTTTAACAAACCCCATGATAGCTAAATTAGGGGAGTCTTACAAGAAGGTGGCGGCAGGTTTTCTAGCAAAAATTTTTCACTAAAACCACTATTTTGTGCTAGAACCATGAATTCATTTGTAAGTGCGAACCTAAGTGCCTATAATCTTGCTAGTATTGGAGGAGAGTGTGATGCACGAGAATATTTCATTTACCAAAAAATTGTTTCCTAAAATAAAACCTGTCAACGAAGATGAGTTAGGTTTTGGACATGTTTTTACAGATCATATGTTTATTATGGATTATATGAAAGGTGAAGGCTGGCTCAATGCCCGCATCATCCCTTTTGGTCCCTTATTGATGGATCCCGCATCCATGATTTTGCACTACGGACAAGGCACTTTCGAAGGCATGAAAGCTTATAGAAGAGCGGATGGCGGTATCAATTTGTTCCGTCCACGCCTGAACTTTGAGCGTATGAATGCCTCTAACGTGCGTATGGGAATTCCGGAGTTAGATATTGATTTTTGCCTAGAGGCTTTAAATGAACTATTGATAATCGATAAAGATTGGGTACCCTCGACCGACGGCACTTCGCTTTACATCAGGCCTTTTGTTATTTCAACAGATCCGTACATAGGCGTGCGTGCATCCTATACTTATCAACTTATTATTATTCTTTCTCCATCCGGTTCGTATTATCCCGAAGGCTTAAATCCCGTCAGCATTCGTATCGAGGATACCTTTGTGCGTGCGGTGCGCGGTGGAACAGGTACGGCCAAATGCCCCGGTAACTACGGAGCTTCTATCTTGTCTCAGATAGAAGCGAATGATTTAGGCTATAGTCAAGTGCTTTGGTTAGATGGTGTGGAGCGCAAATATATTGAAGAAGTAGGCTCAATGAACTTTTTCTTTATTAAGGACGGTGTCTTGTATACGCCCGAACTCAATGGTTCGATTTTGCCAGGCATAACGCGCAGATCAGTCATCGAACTCGCCGAACATCTTGGCATCAAAGTCCTTGAGATGCGCATCTCTGTCGATCAGCTTCTTGAATGGTCGAAGTCAGGTGCAATTTCCGAGGCCTTTGGTTCAGGTACCGCAGCAGTTATATCACCAGTTGGCAAGTTGTCATTTGAAGGTGAGGAAGTTGTTTTCAACAATGGGGAAATTGGTGAACTTAGCGCCAAGTTCTACGAGCAAATTACCAGTATCCAATATGGACGGATTCCAGACCCCCTAAATTGGACAGTTCGTGTTTGCTAGAACGAGACAGATGCGTGTTTGTTAAAATGAAAAGAGGCGACCGCGAGGCGCCTTTTTTGATACAATGAAATCCACAAAGTCTTGGAGGAATGAAAATGAGTGAGTGGGCAGTGTTATTTGATTGTGATGGAGTAATCGTTGACTCCGAGCCAGCTTTGGCTCAAATCAGTGCTAAAGTCTTGAATCGGCATGGTTGGCCTGCTTTGCCAGAAGACTTTGCTCCTTACATCGGAACCGGTGAAGATACATATATTGGCAGTGTGGTGCGCAAGTACGATGGCGAATTCAATGAAGATATAAAGCATGAAATCTATGCTGCCTACGTTGAAGATGCGGTTAATTTTGTTACAGGATTTGCTGGTGGTGTTGCGTTAATTAAGAAACTCGGTGCAGAATCATTCCCTATCGTTGTAGCCAGTTCAGCCGATGCCATCAAAGTTGATGCCAACCTCAGAGCCATAGGTCTGGAGCATGAAGATTTCACCTCCGTTATTTCGGGCGATATGGTCGAAAGAAAAAAGCCTTGGCCAGACATTTATTTGAAAGCGGCGCAAGATGCCGGTAGACCGGCGGAGCGTTGCATCGTAGTAGAAGATGCAACTGCAGGGATACAGGCTGGTGTCGCAGCAGGCATGATTTGTATAGGTTTTACTTCTAATTGCAGTGCCCTACAACTCTTAGAGGCAGGTGCACATTACATAGCCGAAGATTTTAAGGCGATCTCAGCGGTCATTAGCAATCTTTCGGGAAAGGATGTTCATGTTTAATAAAGTTCACTATCTCAACCACAGCGGATTCATCATGGAAGGTGAAGACTGTGTTTTGGTTTTCGATTTTTACACCGACGCCGCTCAAGTCTTGTCACAATATGAAAATTGTGGCAAAACCGTCTCTTTCTTCGTGTCCCACAAACACCAAGATCACTGGAACCCAGATATCTTCACATTCCGTAACACCGTCCCCAGCTACTATTTCTTGGATTCATCTTTGGCATTAGACGCCAAACAGTTTACCGCTATGCCCTCAACAAAAGCTGTCGTTCATATATTGCGTGAAGATAGCCGCCTGTTTGCTGACGATTTACTTGGTACCGGTCTAGATACACTAATTTGTGCGGCTTCCACAGATGAAGGCCTCGCATTTTGGATTTCCGCTGAAGGGCAGAGTATCTACCATGCAGGCGATCTTAACAACTGGGACTGGTCAGATGCGAATGGTCCGCTCGTTGAACAGACATACCGTTCAATCCTAAAAGACTTAAAGTTGGAAGTTGAAAAAGAACAGTTGCCTGAACTGCTCCTCGCTTTCGTACCTGTAGACCGTAGGCTTGAAACGAAAGCTTTGAGTGGTGCTTGCATATTTTGTGAATACTTTGCGCCCCAATACTTGGTGCCGATGCATTTAAACGGGGGAACAGATTTACCAGCTAAACTCCAGGATAAATCGCGCTCCGGTCAAATTGAACAGTTGCAGGATGTTGAAATCCTCGACATGACGATACAAGGGCAAACCGTACTGCTTAGCTAGTTGGCTTGCCGAGGCCCTTCGGGTACCGATGTGTCAAGGGTCACAGCTTTTGCAATCAACAGAACTAACACAAAACCAAATAATCCTTGACGCAAGCGCGAAGGGATGCTATTCTGCTTCGGTGACCGCATGACACGGGCTTTTTTAATATCTGCTTTGACAGGTAGCCTGAGGGGTCAGCGAGACTTATTTGGAGGTAACACATGTACGCAATTATAAAAACAGGCGGCAAACAATACAAAGTAGCCGTCGGTGACGACATTTTTGTCGAGAAACTAGAAGGCGAAGCCGGTAGTGAAGTCGCATTCACTGATATCATCGGAGTTTTCGGTGATGACGGTGCCAAATTCGGAGATGCACTTAAAGGCTTGAGTGTGACGGGCGAAATCGTAAAACAAGGTAAACAGAAAAAAATCATTGTTTTCAAATATAAGCCCAAAAAAGGTTATCGTCGTAAAAACGGCCATCGTCAACCTTACACACGCGTGAATATCAAGGCGATAGGATAAAAAAATGATCCGCTTTACAGCAAGTAGAGATGAATCTGGTCTGATAACTCATATGGAGGCTAAAGGCCACGCTGGATATGATAAATACGGAAAAGACATTCTCTGTGCGGCAGTAACTGCCATTTGCGCCACGACCATTACTGGTCTGACAGATATTCTTCAAATTCCACTGGACTTTAAAGTGGAAGAAGGCGATATCGAACTGGACCTAAGCACACACTCTTATATGGGTGAGGATGTACAATTATTATTAGAAACTGCGCTGCTAGGCATCAAGCAACTTACCTTAAATGATGACTATGCAGATTATTTAGAAGTGATAGATGCATAAATCTGCGTATGCAGAAAACATCGAAGACGCTTAAGAAATGATTCCAGGGAGGAATGAGCACATGTTTAAAGTAAATCTTCAATTGCTCGCATCCAAAAAGGGTGTTGGTAGTACAAAAAACGGTAGAGAATCCGAATCCAAACGTTTGGGTGCTAAAAGAGGTGATGGCCAACCCGTTCTCGCAGGCAATATTCTGGTGAGACAACGCGGAACAAAAGTGCATCCTGGCAATAATGTAGGCATCGGTAGTGATGATACGCTTTTTGCCAAAATTGATGGTGCGGTGAAATATGAGCGTTTGGGCAAGGACCGTAAGAAAGTTTCCGTTTACCCACACGCCTAAGTAGACGCGATATTAATCGAATTGTAAGGGGTTTGGTGTCCTTAAGACGCTAGACTCCTTTTGTTTTAAGGAGATAAAAATGTTTATCGATCATGCCAAGATTTTTGTGGCATCAGGGAAGGGCGGCAATGGCGCGATGTCATTTCGTCGAGAGAAATATGTCCCAAACGGTGGTCCGGACGGGGGTGACGGTGGAAAAGGCGGAGATGTAATTCTCATGGCCGACATCAATTTGAGCACCCTGCAAGATTTTCGCTACAAACGGAAATATCGCGCCGAGGACGGCGAGGCTGGCGGTAAGCGTAAGTGTTATGGCAAAAGCGGCGCTGACCTAACAATCAGGCTACCTGTCGGCTCTTATGTTAAAGATGCCGAAAGTGGGGAGGTTTTGGCAGACTTTACCGAAGATAGACAGACCATCATCATCGCCAAAGGTGGAAAAGGCGGATTGGGTAACACGCATTTCGCAAACTCAGTCAGGCAGGCACCTACTTTTGCCAGAGCGGGACATGCCAATGAAGAATTAGAATTGATTATTGAACTAAAACTTCTCGCGGATGTTGGTTTGCTGGGCATGCCAAACGTGGGAAAATCAACTTTTCTCTCTGTTGTTTCTAATGCTAAACCTAAGATTGCAGATTATCCTTTTACTACGCTAGAGCCTAATTTGGGCATAGTGGAAGTTGGCGAATACAATTTTGTCATGGCGGATATTCCTGGACTAATCGAAGGTGCGAGCGAGGGGCAAGGGCTGGGTTACGATTTCCTTAGACACGTTGAAAGAACGCGCTTGCTGCTGCATTTAGTTGATATATCAGGCATGAGTGGTCGCGATCCAGTCAATGATTTTGAAGTGATTAACCAGGAGTTAAGCAAGCATTCGACGTTTTTAGCTGAGCGTCCGCAGATCGTGGTGGGGACAAAGGCGGACTTGGCGGAATCGGAGGCGATGGATGGTTTTGCCAAAATTATGCGAGAAAAAGGACATGAGGTGTACTATATTTCAGCCCCCATTCACGAAGGTGTACCGGAGTTGATTAAGCACGTCGCGGAAAGATTGCAAAGTATACCTGCAACAGTCTTAGAAACCCCTGTTGATCCTGAGCACAGATTATATAAGTTAGAAGACAATGAATTGCGCGTGGAAAAACGTGAAGATGGTTTTTATGTTATTGCACCTTGGATTGAAAACTTGGTAATGTCTGTTAATTTTGACGATATTGAGTCAATGCAGTTTTTTCAACGTACTCTGAAAAAACGGGGCGTCACGGCTGCTTTGGAAGCTGCGGGTGTACAAGAAGGAGACCTCGTTTGTCTCGATGAATTCCAATTCGAGTACATTCCATAAGCATTACTGTTCAAAAATTTGGGAATTAAGAGGGAAAATATGCTCACATCAAAACAACGCGCGTTTCTTCGCGCTATGGCAAACACATTGGAAACTGGCTATCAAATTGGCAAAGATGGCATCAGCGACAATAGCATTAAACAAATTGATGAGTACCTTGAAGCGCATGAGCTGCTCAAGGTCCACGTTCAAAATACCTTAGACACGGATATCAAGCAATTAGCAGCAGAAACAGCTCAAGCTGTGAGAGCTGAGCTTGTTCAAGTTGTAGGGAAGCGTTTTATCTTGTATCGCTACTCCGCCAAACGCGCGCAAAAAGGGAAAGCGATTGTTTTTGACTAGATTTAACGATGGTTTTACATCGACTTGCATCAGTTTGCTGTGCTACAATACGCTCTAATACTGAGAATTAATTGTTAGGTAGGGATAATGGACCAATATATACATACATATAAATTGCCTAGACTAATTATTTCATTCCTTTTGGTTTGTGCAATTGTTCTGCTTTCTGGCGGAAATGTTGTTCGTGCAGAAGGTGAATTACGTCTAGGTTTGTCTCAGGATTCTGTGTTGCTGGAGCCAGGTGCTGCCGTCACAATCAACATTACCTACTATAGTGATTTACCAGTTCGCAACGTTAATGTCATTTTAAACAGCACACAAGCTCCGGGCTTTTCTGTCCAAAATGTATTAAGTTCCAGTGGTATGTCCGTGAATGGTACGGGGAGCCTGGGTAGCGTCTCAATCATTGCTCCTTCAACCTATGCTAACGGAAATGTTGTTTTAAGTGCCACCGCTGAAGATGCTAACGATCCTGCGATAAAATTTACAGCACAAGTAACTATTCCTGTAACGGTTAATTTACCACCACCTGGAGAGGTCGATCCTAATGCTCCAGTAGCAGAAGGCGAAACGCCAGTTCCAGAAGAAACTTTGCCTATCCCGACGCAAGCAGGTGTAAATTTAGCTTTGAAGCTTAATGGCATAGGTGAGCCCGTCAACGTAAATATGAGTGAGAACACACCTGGTGGCGTTCCTGAAGGCTATGCGGAAGTCGTGGCTGAAGTTCAAGGAAGCAATATTAGGACGTATAAGAAAGCAGGTAGACTCCCGCTTATTTACGTAAGTCTTGTTGAAAATGGCGCAGAATCTCTCTATTCATTAGATGTCGAGAATGCTAATGCCTATCGCTTTTATCCCGATGTATATACGGAAATTGCTGGAAAGTCAGCAATCATCACAAGCTTGACTGAGCCTTCACCGGACCCCTCCATGGTTAGTGAGAGTTTAGAAATTAACGGCCATATGACGACCGCTTGGCTAGGCGATATTAAAGGCGAAGAATACACGGTTATCCGAGCAGAAATTGATGGTAGGTCAGCTAGTCTTTACCGCTATGCCATAGGCAGCGACGGGGTCGCTACACTTACACCGTTTGTCTATGCGGATATCATTAATCCGCCTTCTCCAACGCCAATTCCTTCAACTACACTTGCCGAAAGTACAGAGGCTTCGGAAGCAGCAGGAAGCACAAAAAGTGGCTCATCAATTGACTGGTTTTTTTGGGGTTTATTGCTCGTATTTTTACTCATGCTGGGAGGCTTAGTTCTCTTGTTCTTGCGTAGCCGCAGTAAACGCGTTACAAAAGACTATCGTTTAGATGCCCTCCACTATGATGAACCTTACCAAAGAAAAACGCAGAAAAAAGGCATACAACTTAGAGAGTTGCGACCCAATGATTTTGATGACGTGGACCGTTATTTTGCCGAACGCACTGAAGTTCCGCAACGTCGCAACATTGACCCCGCAGCGCGCTCAGGTGTGAGAAGACCTCAAGTCCAGATGCCGCACAGACCTTCAACTACCTCCGATAGGCATGACGATATTAGAAGCCCGCGCACCCGTGAAGCCCACGTCCGACCCGTAGAACAAGCTCCGCGCTCAAGAGGACAAGAAACGAGAGCGCCAGAACCCACGTCTCGTGCGAGAGGAAGTCAATCGAGATCCACCGAGCAACGTAACCCCTATCGTACGTACTACAAACCTCAAAGTTCGGATTATGCTAATCAGACTTATCAAAACCCAAGTGATGTGCAAAGAAGGCGACCCAATAGCCAAGAGCCCTTGGTAATAAGGCGTGTTCAAAACGATCCTAACAGCCTGAGGCGTCATGACGAAGTGTTGTTTGGCGCAGAGGAGCATGGTGATGGACCGCCCTACGGACAATACTGAAGATAAACTTCTCTCATTAATCAAAATAATTTATGTTCCGTTTGTGATTGCAGCGGTTTATTTTGCCAAAACAATTTTTGTCGATTTACCCCTCGTGTATTTTATTCTGGGTGGAGTAGCGCTTATTGTTATTGGCGAATATGCAATTCACAAATTGCCTCCCAAAATTGTTGCTTACATTTTCTTCGGAGGACTTACGACGGTTGTCGCACAAGTCAGTTTTAACGCAGTTAACTGGCTTATTTCAGGATCCTTTGAAGGTCTCGGAGGCTTTTGGTGGTTCTTACCCCACACGATTTCTTGGGTGCTTGCCGTGCTTTTTGCATTTGTGACTAATCGCTACTTTGTGTTTGAAGGCCGTTCAGGCCAGTTCTGGGCGGAATTAAAACGCTTCGTTATGGCAAGACTCGGTAGCGGAATATTCGTCGAAGTTTTAGGCATGTTTGTATTGGTTAACCTGATTGGCTTAGCCCAATCGTGGTCTAAGCTTCTGACCTCTGTAATTGTTGTTATTGTTAATTACATCGTCAGTAAATTTTTCGTTTTCAAAAATCCAGAAACAACACACAGAGAAGGATCAGGGCATACATGACATACGAAGATGTTCAGGACTTTATGAACAGACGTTGGAAATCGACCATGCATCTTGGCTTGTCTAGGGTGAAGGCCGTCCTCCATGAATTAGGAAATCCTCATAAAAATCAAGATTATATTCACGTAGCTGGGACGAATGGCAAAGGTTCGACGGTGAGCGCTATCGCAGGCATTTTAGCTATGTCTGGCAAAAAGGTCGGCGTCTACACCTCACCCTATTTAGAACGCTTCACGGATAGAATGCGCATCCTATCAGGACCCGAAACCATGTATGCGCGTCTTTCCGACAGTTCGGCCGGTGAAATATCCGAGTCCATGGTAGCCGCGTTGTTTACGGAAATCCTCGCTGCCTGTGACCGTATAGTGGCAGCCGGAGGCGAAGAAGCCTCAGAATTTGAAGTGTTAACGGCTGCTGCCTTACTCTATTTTAGTCGGCAAAACTGTGATGTCGTCGTGCTCGAAACAGGTTTAGGCGGACGGCTTGATGCGACAAATGTGATTGATTTTGCCAAAGTTACCGTCATTACCGCATTAGCCTACGATCATTGTGCCGTCTTAGGAAACACAATGCGTGAAATAGCAGGTGAGAAGGCAGCCATCATCAAAGAAGGCACAGAGCAGGTCTTTTTATACGACCCTAGTTATGCCTCTAGCAACGAAGAAGACGCCAAGACCATCTTCCAAGTTATCGGCGAGCGCTGCAGGGCGTGTTCTGCGCCATTGACGGTGGTTAATCGCAGTGAGATTAGTGCGCAAAGCATTGCTGACGGCGGTCAATATTTCACTTTGGCTGGTTTCGATAAGCCATTCTTTACGCCCCTGCTTGGTGACTTTCAACTGCTGAATGCTGCCATGGCGATCCACACGGCTCTGGCATACGATCCAAGTTTAAGAAGAAGCGATGCTTTGTACAACGGCATCCGCCTGATGCGCTGGCCCGGACGTCTTGAGTATTTTGATGTGAATCCTCCCATCTTGCTGGATGGGGCTCATAACCCTCAGGCTGCGCTAGCACTTGTACAAAGTATGGCAAAACTACAGCCTGACAAGTCACTTGTACTACTACTTGGTGTACTTGAAGATAAGGACTACCCCGCGATTATTGATGCGCTATACTCTGGCTTAACGTCACGCCTCGATGCTATCGTATGTACGCAACCGGGGGTGCAAAGAGATTTGAGTGCGGAGAGGCTGGGTGCTTTTTGCCAAAATCTTTGGACGTCTCAAAAAGACATTGCTATAATTGAGCAGCCTTCAATCGAAGATGCGCTTAAGCAAGCGCAAGCATTGGCAGTAAGAAACAACGCGCTTGTCTTGGCTTGTGGCTCACTATTTTTAGTAAGCAATGTACGACATGAAATTGTAAAACAGACAGAAGCGTTAGCCGGAAGGCGAAACGAGGAGGACTGAAGCATGCATTACATCAGCACACGGGGAGACGAAACGCATTATTCGTCGGCCGAAGCAATATTAAAAGGAATCGCGGTTGACGGTGGGCTACTAGTCCCAGAAGATATCCCCCAATTTTCCAGCATGGATGTAAGTCATTTGAGGAATATCAGTTTTCCTGAACGCGTAGCATTTGTGCTATCCAAGTATCTTACGGATTATAGCGAAGCAGAGTTACTTGACTATGCGCGCTTAGCTTATAGTGAAGAAAAATTTGGCGAAAATCCTTGTCCGCTCGTGCAACTCAATAAGTACAACAATAAATATCATATTCTTGAACTTTGGCACGGGCCTACGGCAGCTTTTAAAGACATGGCACTGCAATTGTTGCCTTATTTAATGACTGCTGCGGTAAAGAAAACAGGTGAGACCTCTGAAATTGTTATCTTAACCGCAACTTCGGGGGATACGGGGAAAGCAGCCTTAGAAGGGTTTAAAAATGTGCCCGGTACGAAAGTCGTCGTGTACTACCCAAACGGCGGTGTTTCGAAAGCGCAAGAATTACAAATGCTTACTACGGATGGCGACAATTGTCATGTTATCGCAATTGAGGGTTCTTTTGACGACGCACAAACGGGTGTTAAAAAACTTTTCGCAGACACGGGTTTGGCTGAAAAATTGCACATGCATCAGCAGAAGTTCTCATCTGCGAACTCCATTAATTGGGGAAGACTTGCACCACAGATTGCCTACTATTGGTCTGCTTATGCGGACTTACTGAATGCGGAAATCATTAAGGAAGGCGAGCTGGTTAATTTCTCTGTGCCTACGGGAAATTTTGGCAATATTCTAGCTGCCTGGTATGCAAATCAAATGGGCTTACCCATAGGCAAATTGATATGCGCTTCTAATCGCAACAATATTTTGTCGGATTTCTTAGCCCAAGGCACCTATGATGCCAACCGCGCGTTTTACCAAACGCTGACGCCCTCAATGGATATTTTGGTTTCATCAAACCTGGAGCGTTTGCTATTCGAACTCTCTTACCAGAATCCAACGTACATTAAAGAACGCATGGAGAAGCTACAAAGCAGCGGGAATTACAGCGTTGGACCTGAAATGATGAAACGTCTGCATGAGAAATTTGTCGGAGGCTTTACGGACGATCGCGGTGCAATCCGTACGATACAAGAAGTTTATGACGAGTTTGATCATGTAATTGATCCACATACAGCGGTGGCATTCAACGTCTATCGTCGCTATGAGCAAAGATCAAAAGATGAAACACCTGTCGTTTTTGTCTCCACTGCCAGCCCATTCAAGTTTCCCGCGACCGTCTGCAAAGCAATCTTCCCCGGCCAACGCCTAGGCCAAGATGAACTGGTACTCTTCAGACCTTTAGCCGACGAAAGCGGCCTAGCTATACCTGAAGGGCTAAGCGCACTGGATGAGAAGCCAATCTTACATAATAAAGTAATTAAAACGGAAGACATGAAGGATGATTTAGAAGCACTTTTATTTAATTAGTTAAAAGTTTCACAATCGTTCAGAATTGTTGCAAACTATGCCCACAATTGTCCGCGATAATGAACTTGTACGAGGCAGAAGTACAACAAGAGCAATTCATTTCTTTTTCATTTACCTTCCTCCAGTCAGGATTCCGAGCGATCGGGGTCCTGAATTGGTTTTGAGGGTATTTTTTTGTGGACAGCTTTTACGCTCTCGGATTAATCAAAGCTTTTATCCCAAGTTGATCTACCCTTATATTCGGTGATTGGTTTGACTTCACCAGTGCTAAGTGCTGGACGTTTCAATACTTGTGTGTCGTAAAATGCTTTCACCCGAGCCAAGCTCTCGCGGATTTCGTTATAAGTTAAACGATAGGCTGACAAATTAGGCGCGGGACAAGCAAAAGCCTCGAGCCCCATCGTTTCCGCTATGTAGACTGCCCGATATGCATGGTATTCCTGCGTACAAATGGTTAAGGAGGGGACCTGAAAGACATTTCTAGCCCTATAAATAGAATCATAGGTGTCAAAACCCTCATGGTCCAGATAAATAGCATCTGCTGGGATGCCTTGTTCCAGTAGGTAAATGCGCATTGTATTTACTTCATCATAAAATTCCGTACCATGATCGCCAGATACAAGAACCGTTTTCACTTTGCCAGCCTTAAACAAAGCAATCGCTATATCTAAGCGTTCTTGCAACATGAGGGAAGGCGTTAAATCCGGAAATGCTTGGGCACCCAGAACAAGGGCAGTGTAGGTCTCGGGCACTGTTTCGACGGTATAAAAAGATTTCTTACCAATCCGACGAATTTCGAATTGAAGCGCGAAAAAGAAAATCACGACGATTAAAATGAAGGCCATTATTGTGGCAAAAAACCGCCTAACCCAGCGAACCCGTACTGCTTTTTTCCTTAACAAAGGATTCTCTTGCTTATTGTCCAAATTTAATATCCTTTGTAGCTTTTAAATGACTTGGTGGACTCGAAGGGGCTCGAACCCTCGACCTCCGCGATGCGAACGCGGCGCTCTCCCAGACTGAGCTACGAGCCCAAGACTGGCTCATTATATTCCCTCTCCAATTTTACTGTCAATCTTGATGCGGTGGGGGGCGAATCTCCTACCCGGCTCCACTATTCAAAACGAAGTGTTACAATAGGTCCTAATCTTTATTACTATCATTTGCTTACAGTAGAGGAAAAATTGTGCTAAAAAAATTACTGCTATATTTAAAACCATATAAAAAACACGCCATTTTGAGCCCGCTCCTGATGGTCTTAGAGACCTTGATGGACGTGCTTATCCCATTTTTGATGGCATTTATTATCGATGTCGGAATTGCCAACCGAGATTTACCCTACATAACGAGGGTCGGTGGGCTGATGGTTTTGGTGGCGCTTTTTGCTTTGCTTTGTGGATCATTGTCCGCGCACCATGGGGCGACGGCTGGAATGGGCTTGGCCTATCAAGTGCGACAAGCCATTTTTAAGCAAGTGCAACGCTTTAGTTTTGCCAATCTCAATAGATTTAGTGAAGCTTCACTGATTACGAGGCTGACCACAGATTCAACGACATTGGGACAAACAACGATGATGTCTCTGCGTATGGCATGGCGTGCTCCTGTGATGCTGGTTTTGGCCCTCGTTATGTCTATTTCTATTAATGCTGAACTTGCCCTTGTTTTCGCGGTTGCTTTGCCGCTTATGGTGTTTCTTTTGGTGTATGTTCTTGGCAAAGCGATGCCGATGTGGGAAGACCTACAAAAGCGTCTCGATGACGTGAATGGACGTGTGCAAGAAAACCTCAGCGCGATTCGCGTTGTTAAAAGTTTTGTGCGGAGTGATTTTGAAAAGAAACGTTTTGCCAAAGTGAATCAAGCTTGGATGGACAAAGCGATTGAGGCAGTATCCTTAATCATGACCATCGGTCCCTTGATGAGTCTGATCATAAACGGCTGCATTATTGCTATCCTGTGGTTTGGTGGTCATAAGATATTAAACGGTACGATGCAGACAGGGCAATTGTTGAGTTTCATCACGTATGTCATGCAAATCATGATGTCCCTGATGATGCTATCCATGTTTTTCCTACAGCTTTCGCGTGCCAGAGTTGCGGGTGAGCGTGCTCTGGAAGTTATAGAAATGGAAGTCGACATTGAATCTCCGGCTGACGCAGTTACAGAATTTGGTGCAGCCAGCATTGAATTTAAAAACGTGAAATTTTGCTACCCAGGCAATACGGAGTGCACGCTACTTGATATCGATTTACGCATCGAGCCTGGACAAACGATAGGTATTATTGGTTCCACGGGATCAGGAAAAACAACTTTAGTACAACTGATACCGCGTCTTTATGACGTCACGGAAGGGGCATTGAAGGTGGCTGGTGTCAATGTCAAAGACTACGACCTTCATCTTTTACGTGAGGAAGTTGCCTTTGTTTTGCAAAAAAACACCCTCTTCTCCGGCACCGTTCGAGAAAACATGCTCTGGGGTAATCCTGATGCCACGGACGAAGAAATTACGGACGCCTTAAACCAGGCACAAGCATCTGAATTTATTTTTTCAAACAACTTAGGTTTGGACTACATCGTTGAACAAGGTGGAGCGAATTTTTCCGGTGGGCAAAGACAGCGCCTGTGTATTGCCAGGGCTTTGCTCAAGAAACCCAAAGTTATCATCTTGGACGACAGCACATCTGCCGTTGACATGGCGACGGACGCGCGCATTCGTTCGGTATTTAAGACAAAACTAAAAAACGTTACAACCTTGATCATCACGCAGCGCATTGCTTCTATCGAGCATGCAGACCGCATTATCGTCATGGATGAAGGGCGCGTATCAGCCTTTGACACACACGAGGCATTATTAGCAGAAAATATGATTTACCAAGAAGTATATGAATCACAAAAACAGGGGGTAATCGGAGCATGAGTAGACAAGCCGGCCCCGGTGGCCATCATGGTGCAGGAGCGACAAGGGCCAAAGTAGAGAACCCGATGCGCACCTTAAAACGTCTTTGGACATATTTAAAAATAAGCAAACTTGGCGTTCTTGTCGGACTCATAACAGTGACGCTCGGCTCACTGGGTTCTGTCGCAGGAAGTGGCTTACTCAAGCCGATAATTAATAGTCTAGTTGATGGTTCAGGCTTTGCAGTATTCGTAAGATATCTCCTGATCTTGGCAGTCATTATGCTAGCAAGTCAGCTCATGAATATGATCGGTTTCAGAACGATGGGTAAAATCGCGCAACGAACGAGTAAATTGATGCGGGATGAGATGTTTAGCCACATGCAGGCTTTGCCAATAAAATTCTACGACACCCACAAGCTTGGCGATTTAATGTCAACTTATACAAATGACATTGATAACATCAACCAAGCAATGGAGCAGACCCTGCCCAACATTTTAACTTCCATACTGACGCTAGTCGGCACCTTCATCATGATGATAATCATTAGTCCAATCTTGACTGTGATCGCCGTTTTGATGGTCGTCTTGATGATTTTTATTGTTGCTATTGTTGGCAAAAAGAGCGCCACAAACTTTCGCAACCAACAACAAAGCCTGGGGGACATCAACGGTTTTGTTGAAGAAACCATGAATGGTCAAAAGGTCGTCAAAGTTTTTAACCGCGAAGCAGCTTCAGAAGCAGAATTTGAAACTAAGAATGAATCCTTACGTAAGTCCGCTACTAAGGCGCAGACTTTTGCCGTAATATTGATGCCCATTATGGGAAATTTGTCCTATATTTCTTACGCTTTAACTGCAGCGGTCGGTGCCGCCCTGGTTATCAACGGCAGCTTAGATATCGGTTCTATTGGTGCTTTCCTGCAGTACAGTCGTTCTTTTTCCATGCCCCTCACACAGCTCAGTAACCAAATGAACCTCTTAATTGGAGCCGTTGCTGGTGCAGAGCGTGTCTTTAATTTAATGGATGAACCCATAGAAGAAAACGACGGAGACGTAACGATTGATAACTTGGGTGAAGCCAGAGAAGATTTGAAATGGCGCGTACCGCAAGTGGATGGCAGCGTGAAACTCATTCCTGTTAGAGGTGATATACGCTTCAAGAACGTCGATTTTTCATATGTGCCTGGTAAACAAGTAGTAAAAGACATAAGTCTATATGCCAAACCCGGTCAGAAGATTGCTCTTGTGGGTTCTACAGGTGCTGGCAAAACCACCATCACCAATCTACTAAACCGTTTCTACGAAATCGAGAAAGGCGTAATAACTTACGATAGCATTGACATCCGCAGAATATCGAAAGTGGCACTCAGACGAACTTTGGGTGTGGTTCTGCAAGACATACATCTCTTTGAAGGAACCATTGCTGACAATATTCGCTATGGAAAATTAGATGCGACGGAAGAGGAAATTATCAGCGCAGCCACAGTTGCCAATGCCCACACATTTATTACGCATTTCCCAGATGGCTATGACACCATGCTAGAAAGAGAAGGCTCTAATCTGTCGCAAGGTCAAAGGCAGCTCATCGCAATCGCCAGGGCCGCCGTTGCTGATCCCGTTATCCTAGTGCTCGATGAAGCAACGTCTTCCATCGATACTCGTACAGAACGCCTGATTGAGTTGGGTATGGACGCTTTGATGCGTGGCAGAACGACTTTTTCTATTGCGCATCGTTTGTCGACGGTACGTCACTCTAACGCAATTATGGTTTTGGAACATGGAGAAATCATCGAACGTGGCGATCACGACGACCTAATGGACTTAAAGGGTCGTTACTATGAGCTCAACATGGGTACTGTTGAATTAGATTAAATTAACCTTTAACACTGCGTCTGACTGTAGTTTTGAGGGCGTTTGGCAAAGGTAATTATGTTGGAAATCTGTATTAATTGTGTTAAAATTTATGAATTATTGATAATAACAAGGATTACCTTGTATATTGAGGAGGAAATTAAATGAGAAAATTTACATCTGTAAAATTGCTCGCCTCCGCTCTTTCGTTTAGCTTAGTCTTCGGGGCGCTGATGGCTTGCGGTAACACCGCAACAACAGCACCAGCTGAAACTACAGCAGCAACAGAAAGTGCGGCGGAAACGACCACAGCTGCAGAAGCAGGAGAAACAACGGTAGCGGAAGAAACAACCGCCAAAGTTGAAAGAACAGACAACGCTTTAGTTGTTGCTTACGACAATTTTAGCCAGAAGTTTAGCCCATTCTACGGTGAAACAGCCTACGACATGGATGTTTCAGACTTAACGCAAGTAGCTATGCTTACTACTGATCGTGCAGGCGGAATTGTCTTCAACGCCGCTGACGGTGAAACGATTGAATATAATGGCACCCCACATGATTATCAGGGTATCGCCAATCTAGTCATCGATAAAGATGATGAAGCTAAAAAAACAGTCTACAATTTTAAGCTAAAAGAAGGGATCAAATTCTCTGATGGCGAACCTTTGACTGCAGATGACGTAATCTTTTCCATGTATGTTTTACTAGACCCTACTTATAGTGGTTCTTCAACATTGCGTTCATTGGATATCGTTGGCTTAAACGACTATCTAACACAAACTAGCACAGAAGTGTATGACAAATACAAAACCATGTATGAAGAAATCTATGCAGCTGGCCCTGACCACAGTTGGACCGATGCTGACGCATGGAGTGAAGAACAACAAAAATTCTTCTGGGAAAACCTAGAAAAAGTTTGGACAGAAGATGTTCAAGCAATTGTTGATACTGTTTTCAATGACTATGCTGATCAATATGCTGAAGAAACCATTGGTAAGACAGTCGACGAAATCGGTAAAGATGAAAATCTAAAAGTTGCTCTAGGTATGGCACTTTGGGGCTTCGCTGAAGTTAAAGATGGTAAAATGACCACTGCTTCAGGAAAAGAATTCGATATTAATGCTAATAAACTTCCTACCATAAAAGATTTCTATGAAGAAGCACACGCCAAATACGAAGGCAACCCTGTTACCTATTGGGAAACAGAAAAAGCTGACGATAGTTCAGTTGAAGGCGTTGCTCTAGCAAACTTTATCCAAGAGTATGGTCCAAAAGACGAAGCTATGGGTGGTGAAGGCATTCCTAATGTCTCTGGTATCCAAAAATTAGGTGACTATGAAGTAGAAGTTACCTTGAATAATTTTGATGCTTCTGCTGTATACAAACTCGGCATCTCAGTTGCTCCACTACACTATTATGGTGATAAAGCACAGTATGACTATGAAGCTAACAAATTTGGCCATCCTTATGGAGATCTCTCTTTAGTAGAGGCTAAAACAACACAACCTATGGGTGCAGGTCCTTACAAATTCGATAGATACGAAAACAGAATTGTTTATTTCGAAGCTAACGAAAACTATTACAAAGGCGCACCAATTACCAAAAACGTGCAATTTAAAGAAACCGCCGAAGGCGACAAAGTGCCTGGCTTGCTCAGTGGTGATGCGGATATCGCTAACCCTTCCTTCAGCACTAACGTTGTCGATGAAATTAAAGCGGCTAACAGCAACGGTGAACTCGTTGGTGACAAGATTGTTACGAATACCGTAAACAACCTCGGTTATGGTTACATTGGAATTAATGCAACAACCGTTAACGTTGGTGGAGAACCCGCCTCTGAGGCTTCCAAAAACTTGCGTCGTGGATTCGCTACCGTTTTGGCGGTTTATCGCGACTTTACGGTTAACACTTTCTACGGTGAGCGTGCAAACGTCATCAACTATCCTATCTCCGATACATCTTGGGCTGCTCCACAGCCAACAGACGAAGGTTATAAAATCGCTTTCTCGACTGGTGTAGACGGTGAAGAACTATTCACTTCAGACATGAATGACGAAGCTAAGTACAAAGCTGCTATCGAAGCTGCTAAAGCTTACTTTGTAGCTGCTGGCTATACATTAGATGAAGCAACCGGAAAACTTACCGCAGCACCCGACGGAGCTAAATTACAATACGAAGCTATTATTCCCGCCGGCGGTAAAGGCGATCATCCAAACTTCAAACTCTTTGACAGTGCCAAACAAGCATTCGCAAGCATCGGCATGGATCTGGTTATTAACGACCCAGCTGACGGTAACGTACTGTGGGATAAACTGAATACCGGAACGCAAGAGATTTGGTCCGCTGCTTGGGGCGCAACAATCGATCCCGATATGTTCCAAATTTACCACTCAAGTAACATCGTTGGCTTGCCTGGTGCAACCGAATCTAATCACTATCAAATTCAAGACCCTGAACTTGACGATCTTATCATGGAAGCTCGTACCAGTGATGATCAAGCTTTCCGTAAGGCAACTTACAAAGCTGCACTAGATGTCATCATTGACTGGGCAGTTGAAATTCCTGTTTATCAACGTCAAAACTGCTACGTCTTTAGCCCAGAACGTATTGACATTGAAACACTGGCTGAAGACCAAACGACATTCTACTCATGGTTATTAGAAATTGAAAAACTAGCGATGAAATAAAAAACGCTATTGAGCAGTTAGTCTAATATGGATCAAGCGAGCTCACCCAAGTAGGTGAGCTCGCATTTTCATAACATAAACTAGGACGGGGATAAAAGAAGAAAGATATGAATATCTTAAAGACATTTCTCAAACCATTTGTTTGGTTTTTTGGACGTATTTGGGATGGTCTCACATCGAATACGGGGCGATTCATAATAAAGCGTATATTAATCAGTATAGTCATATTGTTTTTTGTAGGACTGATTGTTTATACCTTAATGAGAAGCTTACCAACTTCGTATATTGAATCTATCGCACGTGAACGATCTGCTAAGCAAGGCGCTAAACCATATACTGAAATGCTTGCAGAACTTAGAACGCTATATAGCTTTGATAAAACCATCATCGAAGGTTATTTTGTCTGGCTGGGTAATGCACTAAGAGGGCAGTTCGGCTCTAGTTGGTTCTTCAATATTGATGTTGTTGAAAAATTTAAAAGTGTTATCTGGTATTCAGTAGCATTGGGTGGGGTATCACTTGTCTTGTATACCTTGATATCAATTCCTCTCGGCATTATTTCTGCTTATCGTCAATACAGCTGGAGTGACTATACAATTACTGTTATTGCTTTAATTGGGATTTCGTTGCCGACTTTCTTTTTTGCCACTATCCTTAAAGTAATCTTTTCGCTTAATTTAGGCTGGCTTGATCTATATGGCATCGTCAGCCGTAATTACATGCAGTTAAGTCCTGTCGGTAAGATTATCGATATGGCTAAACATTTAATTATGCCTACTTTGACCATCGTAATTATTAGCATTGGTTCTTTAATGCGTTATACACGCACCAACATGTTGGAAGTTTTAGGATCAGACTACATTCGTACCGCGAGAGCGAAAGGTGTTAGCGAACGTAAAGTCGTTTACTATCATGCTTTCCGTAATACCCTGATTCCGCTTGTTACTATAGTTGGCGGATCCTTGCCTGGTTTATTCTCAGGTGCACTTATTACTGAAACGCTGTTTATGATTCCAGGAATTGGTTGGACTTCTTATCAAGCAATGGTTGGGGGAGACATTCCATTTTCTATGTTCTATCTGACGTTTATAGCCGCAATGACGCTACTCGGAAATTTGATTTCTGATATTTTATACGCCGTGGTTGATCCGCGTGTAAGAATTGGTTAAGGAAGGAGGCAATTATGAATAATTTAGATAATGAAAAAGAAAAAGATTTGATGCCTCCACATAATGGAGAACATGACCTTGATCAAAAAGCTGCAACAGTGGGGGACGAGACACTTGCTTTGGACGATGCGAGACGTGTTAAAGTTTTGTCGCCAAACGCTCTTGTCATTAAACGATTCGTACGAAACCGCCTGGCCATTATTGGCTTAGTAATAATAATTTTCATGTTTATCTTTTCATTTATTGGAGGCATCGTGTCTCCCTACAATGAAGATGAGATTTTTTCTAAGTATGCTCCTCTAATGCAAAATTATGCTGCAGTGACAAAAAATGAAGAATTGCGTTATACCGTGAAAACGGGGGACAGCTTTAGTTCAGTTGCTAAAGCACGCTTTATCGGTGCTATTGCAAACGAGCAGACAACATTCAAAACACAAGATACTGAGTACAATTACCGTAAACTTTCTGACAATATTTATGTCATATCGACCTTGAGTAAATTCGCTGACTCCAGAAAAATTGGTGACAGTTATCGCATAAACCCTGTTGAAGGTAGTGTGGATGCAGCATTTACAGCAGCGTTTACGTCTGCCATGGATAAGGGTGAAACGAACTTTATTTATGACGGCGTGAATTATCAAATAATTCCGGAAAAAGTAGTTATTAATATTTTTGCCCCGGAAGACATCGTTATTGCGAGTAATCTAGTCTTTAATGCAGCTAAGGCTGATAATAAAACTGGTTTTGAACTCTTTTCTAAAGCAGCTACTGCATTGCTAGACAAAGAAAATGAGATCGAATTTGATGGCAAAACGCTTGCTCTAAGCCTTGAAGACGAGGACATCGTCATGACCGATAAGGCAAGCGGGGAAGTATACGCCAATCTCTCGCCTTACGTCATTCAATCAGCCAGAGGCAATGAGTTTATTCCGCTTGACTTGAAAAATAAATTTAGAGAAGCGATTGAAGCGGGAGACAAAACAATTACATCTGGTAGCGGTGAAACAGCTGTAGATTACACAATCGAACGAGACAATAAAATCTGGAATATTCGCTCAGCCAAAGATACTTACGTTGCTGATACCTATTCTGCGCCAAGTGGTGAACACTGGCTCGGTACTGACAAAAACGGTATGGATGTTATGACTAGGTTGATGTACGGTGGTCGTGTCTCGCTCCTCATCGGCTTCATTGTTGTATTTATATCCATGGTCCTAGGAACTATCTTGGGTGGTATTTCCGGCTACTTTGGAGGCTGGATTGATAATCTTATCATGCGTATTGTTGACGTATTCTACTGTATTCCATCCATGCCCATTATCATTATTCTTGGTGCCGCGATGGACCAGATGCGCGTTGCTCCACAGGAGCGTATGCTTTATCTCATGCTCATTCTAGGCTTTCTGGGCTGGCCAAGCATTGCACGAACAGTTAGGGGACAAATTCTTTCTCTCCGCGAACAGGAATTTATGTTGGCCACAGAAGCAACCGGACTCAAAGTGCGAAAACGTATTTTCACACATTTGGTGCCGAACGTTATGCCCCAATTGATAGTCTTAGGATCAATGAGTGTTGGTGGCACGATTATCACAGAGTCAACCTTATCCTTCTTAGGACTGGGTGTAAAATATCCTTTTGCCTCCTGGGGCAATATTATCAATGACGTTACGAATTCTCACGTTATGCAGAACTACTGGTTCGTTTGGGTGCCTGCGGGCATTTGTATTCTGATGACAGTTCTAGCATTTAACCTAATCGGTGATGGCCTTCGTGACGCCTATGACCCGAAAATGAACAGATGAGGTGAGCCCAGTGGCTAAAGATAATAAAAAGAAAAATGGCTATCTTACTGCGAAACAATCTCGTGAAATTACCAGACATAATCGCAAGAAAATGGCCGAGTTCGAGAAACATATTACCAGAAAGAATCCCCCAGAATCTGAGTACATCACTGAAATGAAGGACCCCAAAAATATCGTCGAGTTCGATGACTTGCACACGTATTTCTTTACGAATAACGGAACCGTTAAAGCGGTTGATGGTGTTACCTTTAATGTGCCTGCTGGCAAAACTGTCGGCGTCGTCGGCGAAAGCGGCTGCGGTAAATCCGTGACCAGCCTTTCTCTGATGCGCATCTTACAACGCCCTCAAGGTCAGATTGTAGGAGGCTCAATCCGTTTCAATGATGGCGACAAAGCGTACAAAATTGAAGAAACCCCCATCGAAGTGATGCAGGAGCTACGTGGCAACGCCATGGCTATGATCTTCCAAGAACCCATGACCAGCCTCAACCCTGTCTTTACCATTGGCACACAGTTGGATGAGGCCATCGCTTTACACAATGAGGGCTTGGATCAGAAGGAAATCAAGGGCCGTAGCATTGACATGTTAAATTTGGTTTCCATCGCCAACGCTGAAGGCGTATATAAAATGTATCCACACGAACTTTCCGGTGGCATGCGCCAACGTATTATGATAGCCATGGCTTTAGCATGTGACCCCAAACTCATCATTGCTGATGAACCCACGACTGCTTTAGACGTCACTATTCAAGCACAAATCCTTGATCTCTTACGAGAATTAAAGGACAAAATAAACAGTAGCATCATGCTGATTACGCATGACTTAGGTGTAATTGCAGAAATGGCTGACTATGTCGTGGTTATGTATGCCGGACGTATTATTGAACAAGGAACGGTGGAAGAAGTCTTCCATAACCCAGCTCATCCTTATACCTTGGGCTTGATGGCATCGAAACCGGCTTTGAGCAGAAAAGTTGAACGCCTGTACAGCATCCCTGGACAAGTGCCTAACCCCATTAATATGCCTAATTACTGTTATTTTAAAGACCGCTGCAATCATGCCTTTTATGCCTGTGAAGGGGACTACCCGCCAATCTACAAGCTCTCAGACACACATGAAGTGAGTTGCTATCTTTATGATGAGCGCTACAAAGACGAGCAAGAACCCGTAGATAGAGATTTACTAAACAAAGGCAACGGAGAAACAGACCAAGTTACGGTAGACCAACAATAGGAGAAACTGATGAACACTGAAAAGAAAGAAATAATTCCAGAGCGTATACAGCACAATCCTGAAAATGTTGTAGAAGTTCAAAAGCTTGTAAAGTATTTTCCTGTTAAAGGCAATATTCTGTCGCGCACCAAAAACTACGTCAAAGCCGTTGATGGTGTGAGCTTTAATATTAAACGTGGTCAGACCATGGGTTTGGTTGGTGAGTCAGGCTGTGGCAAAACGACCGTTGGCCGTACGCTACTTCGCTTAAACGAAAAAACTTCCGGAGAAGTCTTGATTAACGGCGTAGAAATACATGAGTTAGACCCTATGGACCTCAGAAAAATGCGTCCCAAAATGCAGATTATTTTTCAAGATCCTTTTTCTAGCCTATCTCCGCGTCTACCTGTCGGCGAGATTATAGGTGAAGCTGTTAAAGAACATAAACTGGTTCCCAAAGACCAGCTAGACGAGTACGTCACGAAAATAATGGAACAATGTGGTTTGCAGTCGTTCCACAAAACACGTTACCCACATGAGTTTTCAGGTGGCCAACGTCAGCGCATCTGCATTGCCAGAGCATTAGCGCTACAACCAGATTTCGTTGTTTGTGATGAGCCCGTTTCAGCATTAGACGTGTCAATCCAAGCACAAATCATCAATCTCTTACGTGATTTACAAAAAGAAATGGGTTTAACCTATTTGTTTATCTCCCATGACCTCTCAGTTGTCGAACACATTTCTGATACTGTAGGCGTCATGTATCTAGGTAACATCGTTGAATCAGGGGCGAAAGATGACATATTTAATGAGCCTTTCCATCCCTACACTCAAGCGCTGTTTAGTGCTATACCTGTACCAGATCCAGATGCCAAAATGAACAGAATTGCTTTAGAAGGCAGTATACCTTCACCAGTCAATCCACCATCAGGCTGTAAATTCCACACGCGCTGCCCTAAGGTTTTGCCAATCTGTCATGATGTGAACCCTGAAGAATTGATTGACCACAAAGGCCATATGGTAGCTTGCCATCTCTACGAGATGGGTGGGGATAAGATTGTTCTAAAAACGAAAAGTTAGGACGAGATGAGGTTTCGTTTTGCCAAAATTAAAGAAAAAAACATACGCAGATGACGACGGGAGAGTCATAGCCGACATGAATGTCGCAGGTATGCCATGGTTTGATTCCAAGGCAGATGCCAGGAGCAGATTGTTTGGTCCAGGACGTCATAAAGGCCGTGCATCACGCGCCGAAGAAAAGGCTTATTTACAGCAGGAGAGAACAGCGGTAATTGATAAGTGGAGCGTCCGTATACTTTTACGCTCGTCCATATTGGCATCGTTGCTTATTGTAGGCGTTTATATTTTAGCCTTCGTGGCCGTCATTCTTTTACTAACTACGATTTGGTAAGAAGCAGTAAAAAGCATACGGCTTAGCCTTCAAAATCCTCAAAATGTGCCCCTGAGCGAACACTCTGGGGTGCTTTTTTTCTGAAGCTCCGTATCACTAAAAAGACTAGCAGTAGTAAGAATACGCCTGCGATTGCATAGGCGACATAGGCCAGATAGGTATCTTGGAAGTAAGCGACAGAGCTTTGTTTGACATCAATTCCGGGCGTGAATACTTGTTTGTAAAGTTCTACATCGCGTACCGAATCATGTACGGTTAACAGCCCTACCGCTTGGGTAGCTGTCAGTGGTGCCTTTAGTTCAGCGGGCAAAGACAAACTCACCTGGTAGCGACCTAAATCTGCGGTCAGGGGGAGCATTACATCGAGATCTGCTCCGACATAGAATGAGAGGGCTGTTTCTTCCTCTGCACCCTTTACTTCAAGCGTTCTCAGGAGGTCGCCTTTATTGAGCAGTCTATAGGGGCCTTGTTCTTGGAAGAGTGCATTGTATAGCTTCTCGTGGTCGCGCACGTTTTCGCCTGCACCTTCAGCATTATTGGTGATGATGAGATAGGTTTTTGTGCCGACTTCGTGGAAAGATGCGAGACTATAGTTGGATTCTTCGATAAAGCCCGTTTTGCCACCTTGAATATACTTGATTTCATCTTCTGCCACGTCAGCGTACGCATGAATGGAATGGCCCATCTCAATGCCTTCGGGATGCTCATCGCTAGGAGCCGAAGTGTGCTCTTTACTTGTGGCGATTTCCTTGAACAGTGGATGTTTTAGACAAGCCAGAAGTATTTTGGCCATATCATTTACCGTGCTGTAATTGTTCACGTCCGAAAGACCCGTAGGATTGGCAAAATGCGTCCCCGTCAAACCCATCTCTTTCGCCTTAGCATTCATCATTTCCACAAAATACAGTATGTGATCCGATAGCGCATGTGTAAGCACATTCGCAGCATCGTTGCCAGACGACAACATTGTTCCGTAGAGTAAATCGCGCACAGTCATTGCTTCATTGTGCTCCAAACCAACAACGGAAGCATCTTGCTCGTATAAATCGGTTAAATCAGCCCAAGTCGTGTGGTGCTTTTGATCAAGACTAACCGTACCAGCCTCAATAGCATCAAGAATCAATAATGTTGTCATGAGTTTTGTCATAGAAGCAGGGAAGATTTTTTCTGTTGCTCCAACACTCAGGTAATCGTAGGGGAGGTCATTGTTGGCGGTATCAATCTCACGTACTAATATAGCTTTCGACTTAATATCTAAAGACTCAGGTGAAATTTTATTGCCATGTCCAAAGCTTAGCTTTTGATCACTCGGGTCTAGCAGCAATGACTTGCTACCAGGCACTAAAATTGCTGAACTGTCTATTGGAGTACTTGTATCGTCGGATTCAGCTAGCGTGCTATCTGTTTCAGCACTTGCAGCAACTTGTTCTGTCACTTCAGCACTTTCGCTGGATTGTGCGAGGAGTAAGCCTGCTTGCGAAAAGAAAACGGATAGTGCCAATGTGCTTGCTAAGAGTATTTTGAAGAGCCGATTGTTTTTAATGAGCATGTGTTTCACCATATCCTGAATTCTCTAATGATTGCGTATTTTTTACCATTCTAACACAGGAATATGTAGCGATTACATATTTATTCAGACGTGAGACGATAAA
>CAZNNL010000023.1:0-3533 GCA_964574395.1 uncultured Oscillospiraceae bacterium
AGCTGTAAACCCTGGCGCTGTGCCAAATTAGTCGCAAATTTGGCATGGAGGGGCTGTAAACCCTGGCGCTGTGCCAAATTAGTCGCAAATTTGGCATAAGGCAAATTCAGGCATACCCCCGGCAACTAGAACAACCGCCAACCTGTACATGTTTCTGTAAAAAACAGCCAACACAGATTTAACAATGGGGGAATATACTACAGATAAGTCTGGAGACCAACCCAAAAACCAGACGATTAAAAGAACCCAAAAAACAGAAATCTGAATAAAGGGTATAATAGAACATAATATGAATCCCGACGGAAAGGCGTCGGATTAGGGAGTTTTCCGTGCGTTACCATATACGAGATGGCCAAGAGGGCGATCAGGCAGGCATTGCTGCTACGATTGTTGAGGCTTTCTACGATAATCTAAAATCTATTTCTCGTTCAAAAAAAGTATTAATTGAAGTTTTGGCAAAAGCCGTCACCGTTCAAAGATTCGTTGTTGCAGTAGATAAAAAAACTAATCTAGTTGTTGGAACTATTGGTCTAGGAGATCAGCAGGGTTATCCTGTGCGCGTCGAAGAAGAACAGCTGATAAAAATCTTTGGCTATCTGGAAGGCAAGCTTGCCCGTATGCAGATGGAAGATGAGTTCTATACGCCTAAACACTTTAGTCCGGATCAGGGTCAGATTGACTTTGTTGCGGTGAAGAGGAGAGCGAGAGGGCATCATTTGGCGACTGAGATGTTGCAGTATATTCTGCGGACTAAAGTGAAGTATAGGCAGTTTACTTTGGATGTGATCGAGGGGAATGAGGGGGTTTTGCCAATATATCGCAGTATTGGATTTAAGATAAGCCAAAAAATCCCGGAGAAAAACGGCGCAAACAAAGGCTTCAATTTTTGTTATCGCATGCAATTACAGCGAGCAGCTAGCTAAAACCAAGATTTGGTCACCCGGTAGCGGTCGAGTTGGAAATCGTAAGTGATAATGTAGTTTTGCTCATCGATTGAAGCGGTGAAGGACAGTGCGAGAAAGTCCGCTGGAGAAACGATTTCTTCCACTGGATTTGAATCGCCTTGAAGCGTTGCCCCTGGTTCAATAGGGTCACTAATATAAAATACAGCGATTTCATTCGAGATGGGTTGTTTGGCTTCCAGACCAATCTGGCTGATAGCATAATTGGAATTGTTGGTTACACGCATGTAGGCGTAGGTTTTGCCAAGAATATCAAGATCATCAATAGCCACTAAAATTTCTAATTCATCTAAAGTAACCGCAAGATCTTCAAGGGCTGTAGAAGTCGACCCTTTCACAGGATTAACGTTAGTCATATACGTTTGGGTTTTGACGTCGTATTTGACATAGTATGAATTCTCTTCGTCTTCGATCGTGTAGGTAACGCCAACCACATCGGCTTCTGTCATGCCTGCTTCACCAGAATTTCGGAAAATTGTGGAGGTTTCTCCTGGCAAAACGACCTGTGCCAAAAAATTCGGCACCCTGTTTCCTGTACTCGGAATCACTGATTCGTAGAAGAATTCAGTCAAAATTAGATTGCTGTTGTTAGTAACCGTCGATTCAAGATAGGTGTTACCGAGCGCATCCTTTTCAGAAACCTCAATAGTAAACGGGAACTGGTCGAATGTTGCCGGTGGTTCAACAATCGCATCATGCATCCCATCGTCTAAATCATCTAATAAGTCTAAATCATCTAAGAATTCTAAGCCCTCTAGCGTCTCAATCTCAGAGACCGACTCACTTTCTAAACTGGGCTCGATAGCAGCGCTGCTTGTGCTCTGGGCGGTGGTAGGCGCCTTAACAGCGTTCGCACATCCGCTTAATAGCAGGACCGTCAGAACGAAACACATAATTTTTTTCATTTTCATTACCTCATTTTTATTTATTGTGGCTTGGTCAGCGTAGAATATTGTTTGAGGCACGCCAATCCAAGCCAATGCAAGCATTAATAAATAGCGTTAAAAGTTCATGACCAAATAGCGCTTCAACTTATAGTCATACTGGACAGAGACGTTGCCTTCTTCTGTTGCAGCAAAATACAAAATCGTCAAATAGTCATCAGGAGTGACGCCTTCTTCCAATACATAGGATGGGCTCTCTAATGTGGCCCCAGGCTCAATTGGACCCATAAGGGGCATGAACGTAGACGTGTTCGACTCCACAACTTTCATATACAGGCTGATGCTGCTGATTGGGTACAAGGAATTATTTTTCACCACCAACTTAGCAACAAGCTCCCCATCGAAGGGGTCTACGCCATAAATTATCCCGACTTCTAATTCGTCAATTTTGACCGGCACTTCATCGACAGGCGTAAAATCAAGCATACTCAGTGGTTCTGAGTTTCTTATATACTGTTCGGTTTTTATGTTGTACTTAATTTGATAGGTGTTTTGCTCGTCTTCAAGCCTGTACTCGTAAGTGAGAATATCGGCTTCCTTTGAGTCTGCTTCTGCAGGAAATTTATTTATGGTTGATGTTTCGCCTGGCAAAACCGTCTCTTTAAACAGATACCACTCGACCTCACTCGAGTTCGGAACTTGCACCTCGATACCTATTTCCTTCAAAACATACGGACTATTATTAGTAACCGTTAGTTCTGCGAAAATTTCTCCATACTCATCCACTTCTTGAAGTTCGTATGTAAAGGGTATTTGTTCGAAACTAACATGCGCTGCACCATCCGTGGTTTTGGGCACCGTTAGCTGGTTTAGTAGGTCTTCTAAACTGACTTCCTTACTCTCGGATTCGCCTTCTGCGACACCTGCACTGGATGAATCAGACGATTCCACCGGTCCAGAACTTGTTTGTCCTTCCGAGACTGTTGTTTCATTCTTGTTCTCTGTGGTCGTTTTCGGAGCGCTGGAACATGCACTAAGCATGATGGCTACGAGTAATATACTAATTATTTTTTTCATTTTGTTCCCCCTAAATATTGAGCTTATTATTAATACGCATATATTGGCAAAAAGGTTACCGAAACAAGTTTAACATTATCCCTTTAGTTTGTTGAAATGCTTTCGAACTGGATTTGCTTTTGTTTCTTACTTAATGGAAGCGGCAGGTCTTGAGCAGTATTAAGCAAATAAAAAAACACGGCTTGTGAATCGTCTGGATTCCAGGACCGTGCTTTTTTTCTTTTGTAAGCTTTGGGGTTGGGTGTTTTCCGTGTGATTGGACTGATTTCGCCCCAGCTGCCTCTTCGTTTGCTGTTCAGCTCTCGTTTCTTTTTCTTTGAGAGCTTCTCGTAGGGTACATATTTGTTCATATGAGAACCTCCTTCTTGTTTGTGCTAATGAATTATACATTATTATTGGTGCTTCGGGGATCGGAAATAGCACCTGCCATTTAGTATAATGCGAGTTGGCGGGTTTGGTTTTGCCAAGATAATGGAGAGCAAAATAAGAGTATGCATTATGCGGATTATAAGACGATTCTTTCTCCCCAAAATGGTATGAACCTTTACCGTGGTTGTTCCCATGGTTGTATTTATTGCGACAGTCGTAGTCATTCTTACCAAATGGTGCA
>CAZNNL010000023.1:3633-12121 GCA_964574395.1 uncultured Oscillospiraceae bacterium
GTTTCCTGAAGTAAATCGACAGCTGTCTTTTTTTGATGAGTAGCTTGGGTATGGGTTTTGATGTGACAAAAACTCGCGTGGGGCGTACAGTTATAGACTAATAATAGTCTATAAATAGAAATGAACTAAGATAAGAACAGTCAGGGGCATCGAAAATCTATTCCAAAAATAAGGAACAAACCCTGATTCAATCCTTGCAATAAACTGAAATCAGTCTATAATATAAAATGAACTAAAATAGGGAGAGCAAAACCCAGGCAAGAACCCGGGAAGGAAGCCAAAATGAAACAGTACTATGCAATTATCGCTGACTTGATTGGGTCCAAAAAAATCGAGAACCGCCACGCAGCTCAGGAACAAATCAAAGAAGCGTTAGACTACATAAACCAAAAATACAAGAAACAAATCGCTTCAAAGTTTAGCCTTACTTTGGGTGATGAGTTCCAAGGGCTCTTGACTACAGGTGAAAACATCTTTCAAATTATAGACGAGATTGACATAAAAATCCCAGCTTATCCTTGTCGTTTTGGTATCGGCTTGGGGACGATGGCGACTGCGATAAATCCCGAACAGAGCCTCGGAGCGGATGGGGAAGCGTATTGGAAGGCTAGGGAAGCGATTGAATATGTGCATAACAATGATGATTATGAGATGACGCGGACGCACTTTTGCGGCTTGACGGATAGTGAAGACTTGCTCGTGAATGATAGCTTGGCTTTGAGTGATGGCTTGAAGGCAAGGTGGACTGAAGTGCAATGGGGGACTTTTGCCAAACTTATTGAAGAAAATATCTATGGGTCAAATTTCGATCAGAAGCGGCTGGCAAAAAAACTCTCCATCACGGAACAAGCCCTCTATCGCCGTCTAAAACTGAGTCAGATGAAAGTCTACTTGCGTAGTCGTAGCAATCTGCAAGCATTTGTAGCGGAGAGGGGGGCGAAAAAATGAGCCAAACATTTACGCTTGGTATCGGTCAATCGTTAAACAATTTGACGCTCGTGCTACTGATACTGCATGTACTCGGAGATTTTCATCTACAAAGCGACAAAATAGCGAAAGACAAAGCCCGCGCTTCATGGAAAGCCTTTTCCAATCACATCGCCATTATCGTTGCGCTTGCCATGCTTGTGTTTCTTTTAGAGTCGGTTCGCGAACTCATGATTATACTGACGCTTGCGCATATTGCTTTGGACCTGCTCAAGATTGCCAGCAATCGTCTGCTTGAGAAAAAGGTAAAAAATCTGGAACTTAGGGCTTTTTGGCAGAGTTTGAGTTATGTTGTGGATCAACTTGCGCATTTTGCCATTATTATTGTGCTTGCTAATTCCAGCCTTGCTCCAACGCAAATGTTTTTTATAAACCGACTGAATCATGAGGCGCTGCTGTTGGTCCTCATGTTTGTGCTGATCACGAAACCTGCTAATGTGAGTTTTAAGATTTTCTTTAGTCGTTTTGCCGACGACCTTAGCCCGACGCTGGTACAGCCGGTCGCTGGGGCGGGTGCCATAATCGGTACGATGGAACGGATTATTACGGCACTGCTTTTGCTTGTAAATCAATACGCCGCAATCGGCTTAATTTTTACGGCAAAATCAATCGCCCGCTACGATCGCATCTCAAAAAGCCAAAAGTTCGCCGAATACTATCTCATCGGCTCGCTTTTCAGCATCCTGTGGGTCGTCATTTGCTACATGTTGCTATTTGCTTAGCCTAGACTTCAACTTTCGCCCTAAAACCGCGTGCCCCATAATAGGCATCCGCACCGTTATAGTATAGGAACGTCATCCCATAGCGCTTGTTACAGAAAAACGCGCCGCCTTCGTTTCTGACGAAATCTGGAGTCAAAATCCAAGAGGATGATTTTAAATCATAGGTCCCGAATTCCTGCAGCAAGCGATACTCCACTTCATTCAGAAGCGTAACCCCCATCGCTGCGGCCATGCCCATTGCACTTGCGCGCGGCTTATTTTCTTTTCTTGCCTCCAGCGCTGCATCGTCATAGCATAAACTGCGACGTTCTTTGGGACTCTCCGCCGCACAATCCGCAAAAAGATAGGTGTCGACTATTTTGTCATACGCAATCACGTCAGGCTCTCCGGCCGTTTCTTCAAGCTCGTTGAGCGCACATAATTTATCGTCCTGGGCCTCCAGTTTTTTCAAGACATCCACCCACTCGATACCTTCATGTCTATACATATTCTTGGCAAAACGCCCACCCAAAACCTCAAGCAGCGCCTCTTTTTCCTCTAGCGTCAATCTATTATCTCTACTCATATTGCATCTACCTTTCAAAAGGATTTGTAATACGTCTCTTATAAATAAGTATTCGTATTTATTTTACACTTAAATTGAGGCTTCGGATCTTAAATTGTTTTTGCCAATAATATAATAAATAACTTGCGATACCTATAGGTGAAGTGCTAAGATGTGCGTGTTTACTAGGGAGTAACTACTGGGCGTGCCTAGAGGTAATGTCAACAACCGGTCGATAGGCCTGGCATTATCGGTGAAAGTGAGACTGTTGACGCTTGGCGCCAATGGTCTTTTTTAGAATAGTGACAATGGAATAACTAAAACGAAGTTAATACTTCCGCAAGCCAGCGGCCAACAACTGCGCGACCCCGCGACCCAATAGGAGGAGCATATGTCCGAAGAATCGAATTTACCGTTAAGGCTCACATCTCACGAAATGTACCAAGGAACAAGTGCAGAGATGCTTGCCAAATTTAACTCTGATGCTGAGCAAGGCTTAAGCGATGCTTTAGTTCAAGAGCGACTGGAAACGTACGGTGCCAATAAGCTTGAGGATGAGAAGAAGGAGTCCCTTCTGTCAAAACTCATCAATCAGTTTAAAGACTATATGGTCCTGATTTTGGTCGTCGCTGCGATTATCTCCGGCGTGCTTGGTGACTGGGTTGAGGCGATTGTCATCATCGCAATCGTGTTGGTCAATGCCGTGCTCGGTGTTTACCAGGAAGGTCAGGCGGAGAAGGCGATAGAGGCACTGCAGAAGATGTCATCGCCGCAAGCGCGGGTTTTGCGCAATGGCAAACAAATGTTAGTCGACTCTCAGGAGCTCGTTCCTGGCGATGTTGTGCTGCTTGAAGCAGGTGACGTTGTCCCGGCAGACCTAAGGCTGCTTGAAAGTTCTAACCTAAAGGCTGAAGAAGCATCACTGACGGGCGAATCGGTCCCTGTGGAAAAAGATGCGAATTTTGTGGCTTCTGGCAAAGTCGGCATAGGCGACCGCGAAAATATGCTATTCAGTAGTACGAGTATTACGTATGGCAAAGCGAAAGCCGTCGTTGTAGGCACCGCCCACAACACCGAAATCGGTCACATCGCAACGCGTCTCCAAGGCATTAAAGAAGAAGCCACACCCCTCCAACAAAACCTCAACCAACTCGGCAAAATTCTTGGCACCCTCTGCCTAGCAGTCTGTGCTGTTGTGTTTATCGTCGGCGTTTTGCGCGGCGGAGAAATCCTCGATATGTTCATGACTGCTGTCTCACTGGCTGTTGCAGCCATCCCCGAAGGCTTACAGGTTGTTGTTACTATCGTTCTTGCCCTGGGTATGAAGCGTATGGCAGACAAAAACGCCATCGTCAAACGTCTACTTGCAGTTGAAACGCTCGGTTCAGTCAATGTTATTTGCTCCGACAAAACTGGCACCTTGACCCAAAACGAAATGACTGTCAAACGCATCTTCGTCAACAATGAAATCTACGAAGTAGGCGGCGTCGGCTACGAGCCCAGCGGTAAAATCGAGCTGGATGGTTCACCAATTGCCCAGAATCCGCCTGTTCTGCAACGCCTGTTTGAGATTGCAACCCTGTGCAATGATGCCGAGATTTCAGCCAAAGAAGATGGTAGTTTCCAAATGCTGGGTGACCCCACGGAAGGCGCGATGCTGACCGTTGCCGCCAAAGGTGGCGTGACCCGTGAGCAGCTCCTGACCGTCTACCCCAAAACAGGCGACCTGCCCTTCGATTCTGAGCGCAAGATGATGTCTGTTTTCCACAAAGGCTTTAATGAAGCGCCTGTGCTGTCGCTGACAAAAGGCGCGCCGGACCTGATTTTGGAGCGTTGTACGCATGAGATGACGGATGCTGGCAAAACCCCTCTAACCCCCGCTCGACGCGAAGAAATTCTCTCGGCCAATACTGCTTTTGCCAAAACCGCCCTTCGTGTCCTCGCCTTCGCTTACAAAGAGCAAAACGAAACCATCCTCGAAGAAGCCGAACAAGACATGGTCTTCGTCGGCCTAATGGGGATGATTGATCCTGCTCGCCCTGAAGCGCGCGACGCCATCGCCCTCTGCACGCGTGCCGGAATCCGCGCCGTCATGATTACAGGTGACCACAAAGATACTGCCGTCGCTATCGCTAAAGATCTTGGCCTGATGCACGAAGACGATCGTGTTTTCTCCGGCAACGAACTCGACGATATGAGCGATGAGGATCTGCGCGGAATTGTTGACCATACGGCTGTTTTTGCGCGTGTTTCGCCTGAACACAAGGTGCGGATTGTTTCTGCCCTGCGTGACAATGGCAACATTGCCTCGATGACGGGCGATGGAGTAAATGATGCGCCTGCCTTGAAGCAAGCGGACATTGGCGTGGCGATGGGGATTACCGGAACCGAAGTGTCGAAGGGCGCTGCTTCGATGATTTTGACGGATGATAACTTTGCTACGATTGTTGCGGCGGTGAAAGAGGGAAGGGTTATTTTTGCCAACATTAGGAAATTTGTTTCCTTCCTCTTGTCTTGTAATGTTGGTGAGATTTTGGTGATTTTCTTGTCAACCCTGATTCTTGGACCAAATTACGCGCCATTGTCGGCGATTCAGCTGCTGTGGTTGAATCTTGTGACGGATAGTTTTCCCGCGCTCGCGCTGGGGCAAGAGAAGGCCGAAGCCGATATTATGGATCGCCCGCCCAGAAAACGTAGTGAAAACATTATCAACCGTGACATGATTTGGACTATCGTCGTGCAGGCGATTGCGATTTTTATTGCTGTTTTTGCGGCTTTCCAAATTGGTCGCATGCTGTATCCGGACGTACTGGCGACTGCAATCAAGTCTGCACAAGAGTTGGTTACTGATCCTGCCATGTTGGCAAGTCAGTTTAGTTTCTTACCGCAAGCCGGCTTTGTGCCCTCACACGGTGCGCGAACCTTTGCTTTCGTGGCTTTGATTTGTGCCGAACTGCTGCGCGCCTACTCAAGCCGCTCAGACCGCCACTCTGTTTTCAGTCTTGGTTTGTTCAGCAACAAATCGATGGTGCAGGCGACTTTGGTTTCGACAATACTCCTGCTGATGGTCATTTATGTTCCAGTGCTGGACGTCATTTTCCAAACGATTCCGCTGAGTTTGCGCGACTGGGGCATCATTGTTCCCTTGGCTTTGCTACCGTTCTTCGTTGGTGAAATCTTCAAAGCGGTTTACTACCGCGGTAGTCGCGCCAAGAAGGCTTAGGAGGCTTTGTGAGTTGCTCGAAAATTGACAATATAACAACTTGTGCGACAAGCTGCGGGCAAATCGGCTTAGAAATTGCCAAAAAAACAGCCTGTGCGACGGTTTAGGGGTTTAAAGACTAGAAAAAGCAGCAAAACGTGCGTACAAGCTGCTTTTTTGCCGAAAAAAGTTACTTTTTTAGGATTTTCGGCGTACAACTTGCTTTTTTGCCAATAATAGCAACAGCAGAGCCAACAGCAGAGCCAATAATAGCAACAGCAGAGCCAATAGCAGCCAACAGCCGACCCACCCCCCAACGCGCACTTGTAATTTCATTTGTTGCGTGCTATCCTACACTTTGCTATAAAACCGAGAACAAGATTAGGAGTCCACATGAATACTTTTGCTATTGTTTTAGCCGTAATTGACGTCATACTTTGCATTGCAATGGTTGGCCTAGTTATTATGCAGGAAGGAAATTCCCAGGGCTTGGGTAGCATTGGTGGTGCGGCGGATACTTTTTTTGGTAAGAACAAAGGACGCAGTATTGATGTTGTGTTCAAACGTATAACGACGGTGTTAGGGGTAGTTTTTGCCATCGTTACTATCGTCTTATACTCCATTATTTCTCGCGGCTAAGCCATAATAATTCAGAATACATCAACAAACTCCGCTCAAATTGGGCGGGGTTTTTTCGTCTAGAAATAAGTTTGCGCTAGGGCAATTAAGGTATACTATTCTTGTGGCAAAACAAAGCCCTAAATGCGCCTCGATTTTGCCAGACAGGAGTAACGCATGACCAATTTTGTTGGAATCCTCGAAGAAGCACACCGTGGTGGCATGGTCCGCACGACCGGAAAAGATAACGTCGGCGACATTTTTATCCCTGAAACTAAGCTCAATGGCGCCCCTTTCGGCATGCTAGTGGTGGTCGAAGTTGCAGGCGACCCGCCCTTTCTAAATCCTCAAGGCGCAGTTACCGAAGTAATCGGTGACCCAGCCCTTCCTAATGTTGCCATGACCGGCATCATCCGAGAATATGGCCTTCACGAAAAATTTTCTGCCGAAGAACTTGCAGAAGCCGAAAAAATTCCTTCCGAATTAAGCGAAGATGTGATTAGTTCTGAGCTCGCGCGTGGCCGCAAAGACCTCCGCACCCTTCGCACCATCACCATCGATGGCAAAGACGCCAAAGACCTAGATGACGCGATTTCTATTATGCCTTTGCCAGACCACGGCTACCGTCTCTGGATCCATATCGCCGACGTCTGCCACTACATCAAAGAAGACTCTATCCTTGACCAGGCAGCTCTCTTGCGTGGTAATTCTGTCTATTTGGCGGACCGCGTTTTGCCAATGTTACCACCCCATATCTCCAATGGCATTTGTAGCATCAACCCACATAAGAACCGCCTTACGCTCACCTGTATGCTCGAATACAACGCGCTCGGAATCGTGACACGTGGTGAGGTTTTTGAGTCGATTATTAAGTCCGACTTGCGCGCCAACTATGAGGATGTATATAACGCGGTTTACAATGGCGACGTTTCCGATTCCTACAAAGATATGATGAGCGAATTCATTCTGATGCGCGAGTTGGCTGACTTGCTGAAGCAGAATCGCGAGGCGAAGGGTTCACTCAATTTTGAGTTCCCTGAGACAAAAGTTGTCATGAATGCGGACGGCACAGTCGCCGACATCATGGCGTACCCCATCAACGCGGCCAACGGCATCATCGAAGAATTTATGATTGCCGCTAACGTTTTTGTGGGCAAACAGTACCACAATCTCGCCGCACCATTTCTATACCGTGTGCACGAAAAACCAGACCCCATCAAGATGGGCCGCTTCCTTGATCTCGCACGTGTCGCAGGCATAAAACTCAAAGGCTTCAACGTCAACGACACACTCGCTATCGCCAAGGTGCTCGACAAAGTCAACGAATCTCCACTCGGTCCGGCACTTTCTCAATTGCTCTTACAGTCTTTGGCAAAAGCACGCTACGACTCCGAACCTCTCGGTCACTTTGGCCTCGCCGAAGAATTCTACTCACATTTCACCGCCCCGATCCGCCGCTATCCGGACGTCTTTATCCACCGTGTCATCAAAGGCTATATTAGCGGGCACCTCAAACTAAAAAAATGGAAAAACAAAGCACCAGTTGTAGCTGAACAAACCTCGCTTACAGAACGCAACGCGATGTACGCTGAATTTGCTAGTGTCGATCAAAAAATAGCTGAGTATATGAAGGAACGCATCGGAGAAACATTCACCGGCCAAATTGTCGGTATGATGCCAGCCGGTGTTTTTATCCGCTTGCCAAACACAGTTGAAGGCATGCTTCCGTTCAGACTCATGGACGACTACTACGAGTATGACGAACTCCGCATGGAGGCCGTCGGTTCCCGCAACGGTCGCGCCCTTCGCATTGGGCAAAGCATTGAAGTCTTGGTTGCTCGGGCGGATACCGAGTCAAGGCAAGTTGATTTTGCGCCCGTGGGTACAGATTTGAGCACCATCCAAGAACGCCCGCGTCGCGACAGCGTTTTCGATGCTCCCCAGAGCATGTCTGGCGGCAATGGCGGTGGTCATAGTCAAGGTCGAAAACCTAAAGCTGGTACCAATAAACCTCGGGGAAGCAAGAACGAGCGATATGGCAAGTCCAGTAAAAATGAAAAATCAGGAAAATCTGGTAAGTCGGGCAAAGCAGGGAAGTCCGCCAGATCAGGGAGGTCTGCTAAATCTAGAAAGTCTTCTAAAAATAAGTAAAGAGGGTCTCGTCAAAATGAAAAAATTCACCATAAAACTCAAATCGATTAACGAAGTCAAAGATTTTGTGCGCATCGTTAATGATTATCCCTATGAAGTTGATCTAACTTCCGGCCGCTATGTCGTCGACGCAAAATCGATCATGGGCATCTTCAGCCTAGATCTAGCCCAGGACATCGACGTCAACATCCACGAAGATGACGCGGAAGATTTGGTCACAGCGCTAGAGCGGTTCGTAGTGGGGTAGTTGTTGGCTTTGGTTTG
>CAZNNL010000023.1:12221-16188 GCA_964574395.1 uncultured Oscillospiraceae bacterium
TCGTAAACGATATGTAATAGACTTGAAGCGCATGCTTACTTAATTCTTAAGTGATTTTGTGCTAGTATTTCGTTATCTATTGGTTTTACTTGTAAAGCTGACGTTTTTACGAAAGCCAACAAGAACCAACCAAAACACCGAACAAACGAAATACTGTTTATAAAGAAACAACGGAGGCCTCATGCCACACAGGACATTACGAATTTATGAAATGGATATCCCCAGACGCGACAAGCCTGAGGAGACTTTTCATGTTACTTTTTACGCACCCAATGAAAACGCAACTTTGCGAGGCAGCATCATCGTGGTGCATGGCTGTGGAGAAAATGCTAATCGTTATCGACTGATGGCAAAAGAAGCACTCGTTCCCGCAGGCTTCACACTCGTAGTCCCTGATCTCCCAGGCTTTGGCCAAACCCCCGGTCGCCCAGGTGTTTCGTCAGTAGAAGCGAGCCTTGCGGTTATTGATGAAACCGTCAAACTGATGGCCAAACAAACCAAAAACATGCCCATCTTCCTCTACGGTCACAGCATGGGCGGCAACCTAGTTATCAACTATCTTCTGAATCAAGAAGAGCAGGTCAACGAAGACGGCAGCTCAAGCTTCGAGGCGAATCCAAATAACGTCTTCCACGCAGCGATAGTTTCTTCGCCGTGGTTGAAGCTGTATAAAAATTATCCGGATTTTGTGATGAAGATTATCCGTTTTATAGGTGGGGTTTTGCCAAACGCAACGACAAGTTCGCGCTTGAAATTGGAGCGCCTAGCGAATGATCATAAAATTCTGCAGGATCGTGAGCAGGATAAGTTTTGCCATGGACGTATAAGTTACAAAATGCTGGCAGACATGTGGCAGTCGGGCCTGAGAGCCTTGGAACATGGGCAGGAGCTTCATCTGCCGATGCTATTGATGTATGGCAGTGAAGATCAAATCGTTTCGGAGCCGGCGATTGAAGAATTGGCGCAGAAGCTGCCGCCCTATATGAATAGTGTGCGTTTCGATGGTTTTATGCATGAAATTCACAATATGCAAGAGCGTGAGGCCGTGTACGAGACGATGTTGGAGTTCTTGTATCTTTGCCTGAAGCGCGGCAATGTGCCTGTACCGGAAATTCCCAAGGCGAATGCGACCGTCGCGCCATCCGTGGTTTCCGTTGAAAGTGGTGTCGCTGAGCTGAACGAAGAAGAACTCGCGAATATTCAGAATGATACTGGCAAAACCGACCCCGCCGAACACGCATCCACTAAGAGCGAATACACTGAAATCGAATACCCTGAAGCCCACTACAGTGACGAAGTTGAATACGTTGACGATTACGACGAGGATGAAGATTACGGTTTAGACAAATCGCAAGAACCCTCAGAGCCAGTGTTCATCGACTACACCGAAGCGACGAGTGACGCTTCAGAATCTGAAACAGACGAAGACCTCAAACCCGAAACAGAATAGAAAGTACCACAACTTTTGCATATGACTACTACTCAAACAAAGGCAACAGCCCCTTGGCGTGTTGCCATTTATAATCTTGGCTGCCGCGTGAATCGCTATGAGAGTGATGCAGTGAGCAAACAGTTGAAGGATGCCGGTTTTGCCATCGTTGACTTTGATGAAACCGCCGATTTGTACATCGTAAACACCTGCGCCGTAACCGCGGAGGCCGCCCGCAAGTCGGGGCAGTTCTTGCGTCGGGCCAAAAAACTCAACCCCGCCGCTCTCGTGGTCGCCATGGGTTGTCTGACCGCGCTTGAAGGGGAGCACAAAAACGCCGACCTAAGTATTGGTAACAAGGGCAAAAGCCTCCTCGCCACCCAAGTTCTGGAATTGATGGAAAAGCGCCAGCACACACTTGAAACAGAGCAAATGACCCTTCCTCTGCTTGATGCGCCGCTAGAATATCTCCCCGAAGGCAGGCCGGATGGCAGCCGTTTCGGTTCGTACGAGGAGTACGGTGCGATTTCAGAACAGTCCGAAACTAGGGCATTTGTGAAGATTCAGGATGGCTGCAACCAGTTTTGCGCTTACTGTACCATTCCGCTCGCGCGTGGTCGCGTCTGCAGCCGTGACGAGGACGAAATCATCAACGAGGTCAAGGCGCTCGTGGCTAGCGGGTATCACGAAATCACTCTGACGGGGATTCACGTGTGTTCGTATGGTGCTGATTTTGGCAAAACCAGCCTCGCCCTCATGGACCTCTGCGATAAACTCAGTCCCCTCGAAGACCTCAAACGTATACGCTTTGGGTCGGTGGAACCATTATCGATTAGTCCAGAGTTTATTGCGCGTTTTGCCAAGAATCCTATACTCTGCAGACACCTGCATCTTTCGCTACAAAGCGGAGCTGAACGCACCCTACAACGCATGCGTCGCAACTATACTGCAGTCCAATTTAGGGAAGTTGCCCTCAATTTGAGGCGTTTAATGCCTGAAATCGAACTCAGCACTGACCTGATTGTCGGTTTTCCAGGTGAAACAGAAGCAGAGCACCAAGAAAGTTTGGCCTTTTGTGAAGACATTGGTTTTTCGCAGATGCATATTTTCCGCTATTCTGCGCGACCTCTTACAGCTGCGGCGCAATTTGATGAGCAGGTGCCAAAGCCAGTGGCTGAGCGCCGTTCTTTGGAAGCGCAGGCTGTTGCGGAGCAGAGCAAAGCGGCGGTTTTCGCACGCTACGTTCCGAGCAGGCAGACCGTGCTTTTAGAGCAAGAGCAAAACGGTGTTTGGACAGGGTATTGTGATGCATATCTGCCAGTCGTGGTGGAGGATCGTTTTGCCAAAAATGGTGACTTTATTGAAGTGGATATTGTTGGCCAAACCCCCGAACACCTGATCGGCAGCAAAGTTTTGTGATTTCTCGAACATTTTAGTCATTCTAAATATTTTGATAGTCCAACTTGTGCTAAACTAGTGATAATAAACGCACATGGAGGGACACGCATGGCCACAAACGAAACAACCCGCTTTGAAATGAATATCGATAAATCTTCCGAAGTCAAAGCCATCATGGAAGAGGTCTTAGCTGCTTTACGCGAGCGAGGCTACAACCCAATCAGCCAGTTTGTCGGCTACTTTTTGTCAGGCGACCCTACCTACATCACCAACTTCAAAGGCGCCAGAGGTGTCATCCGCCGCATGGAACGCGACGAGCTGCTCGAAGTCATCATTCGCGATTACCTTGACCGCATTGAAGCTGGGGAATAATTTGGTTTTAATGGGTTCGGATTTTTCGGATTTTGGTTTTTGGAATTCGGATTTCGGATTTTTTTGGATTTCGGTTTGAGGGGTTCGGATTTTGAGAGGACGTAGTTTAGGTATAGACTTTGGTTTCACCAGGGTGGGCATTGCCATGAGCGACCCCCTTGGTATTTTGGCGTCTGCTGTCGAAACCCTAAACTGGAATGGCTCTGATGCTGACTGGATCCTCGAGCGTATTCTGGAAATTTGTAAGACGCATTCTGTTGAGCGCATTGTCTTGGGACTACCCAAACGTACGGACGGCAAAACCAGCGAAACTGCCGAAAAAGCCCGGCTCTTTGGCGATGAACTCGCATCGCTCACAGGCCTGCCCGTGATTTACCAAGACGAACGCTATACCACCGTTATCGCCTCTCGCATTCTTAAAGATTCTCATGTTAAGGGCAAAAACAAACGCGGCGTCATCGACCAAGTCGCCGCCGAAATCATCCTCCAATCCTATTTGGATGAGCAGCGCTAGGTTTTCTTTCCGAACGATTTGAATAAAGTGATTAGTTTAGCGTCCGATAAATTTTCGGCGGTTTGTGTGTGCCAAGTTTTCCGTTTGTGTTGAGAGGGTGGTCAATATTTACGGTAAATCCGGGGGTCAGCGAAAAAAACCGAATTCACCATGGATTTAGTAGAGATATTGACCACTCTGCAGCACATCGCGGGCTAAAGTGGTCAATATTTACGGTAAATCCGGGGGTCAGCGAAAAAAACCGAATTCACCAT
>CAZNNL010000023.1:16288-30443 GCA_964574395.1 uncultured Oscillospiraceae bacterium
GTGGTCAATATTTACGGTAAATCCGGGGGTCAGCGAAAAAAACCGAATTCACCATGGATTTAGTAGAGATATTGACCACATGGAAAGTTCGGCACCGACGCTAGCGAAGATTCTAACCACTCAAACAAGTGATTTTGCTTCACGAGAAATTCGTGAATAAACGTGGGGGAGCTTGGGTTTTTATAAAAAACTCTGTGTTATAATCGGTTTAGGCTTTTGGCCAAGTTAAACCCCTTGAGGAGGTTCAATATGTTAGTATTTAATTCATTTTTTGATACCGTTTCGGATGATGACAGCCAGGTTGAGCATGACCATGATCATGACCACTTGAATGAAGAGGTGGCGTTGGTGACGATGGTTGACCAAGAGACTGGTGAGGAGTTTGAGTTCGAAATCGCTGATGAATTTGATTTTGATGGTGAGTTATATCTGGTTTTGCTTACAACTGATGAAGATCCGGAAGCGGTTTTTGTTCGCGTAGTTACTCAAGAAGATGGAACGGAAGCTTTGGAAAGCTTGTCTGACGAAGAATTTGATCGTGTATCTGATGAGTATGAGCGTCTTTGCGAACTCGAAGAAGAGGAAGAAGACTTCGACGATGAAGACGAAGATGAAGACTCTGAAGAGTAAAGTTAGTTAACAAGGATTTGTGAATTTCGATGGCTGCTGGAGCTAGAAAAAAACGAAGAATGCAAGCACAAGAACCCGATGATACTGAGTTGATTGTGCTTGAAGATGTTGATAACGGCAACGAGTATTATCTTGCCGTTATTGATTCGTTTACTGTTAATGGTCGTGAGTATGTGGCGATGACTGCGTATGAGCCGGATGATGGGACGCATCGTGATCCGGAGTTTGTGATTATGCGTTTTGCGCGTGGTAATAACAATGAACAATATTATCAGTCAATTCGGAGCCGCAAAGAACTGAATCTTGTATTTGAAGTGTTTTTTGAGCGCTATACTGCTGCCATTTGATTCTCGATAAATAGTTACTATTTGGCTCGAACTGAGAACTCTTTTTATTGTGCGCATGCTTTTCTGCGCAGAGTAAATAGAGGATGGTGAATAATGAACGACAACAACCAAAGATATAATTACGACCCGAGTGATACGAACGGGGATACCCAAGGTTTTGTGCCTGCGAATCCGCAATACGGGCAACCCCAATACTCGCAACCACAGTACGGGCAACCGCAATACGGGCAACCCCAATACTCGCAACCACAATACGGGCAACCGCAGTATGAGCAACAGCAATACGCACAGTCCCAATACGAGCAGCCGCATTACACACAGCCGCAATATCAGCAATCACAATTTCAAGGCTCGCATCAGAGCGCGCAATATGGTGCAATTGGTGAAAATCAATACCAATTTCAACACCCAACCCAACCTACGAATCCAAACCAAGGCTACCCACAGCCAACACAGTACCCACAAAACAACGCGCCGTACCCTTTCGTGCCGCCGACCCCAATTCTTTACACTGGCCAACCGCCGATTCAACCCAGAAAACAGCTCTCCGCCGGCACCTTCCTAATCCCGCTCGGCTTTATGATGCTGCACATGTTCGTGCTGACACTAGTCGCAGTCATTTTGGGCTTTTTCATTGGCTTAAATGCAGTCACAGCTAGCACCGACATGCAGAACTTGCAGGAGCAGATTCTAGAACAAACAGGAAAAATGCAAATCTACGCGCTCCTCATAGCCATGCCCATCCTCATAGCACTCTACATCCTCGCTGCCAAATTACTAAAACGCCGCAGCAACCCCTACGTCTATTTCGACAAACCCCGAACCGGCGACGTCTTACGCGCCATCGTAATCGGCATAGGCTGCCTAGGGATAGCGAATCTCATCATGCTGCTGTTCCAAGAACTATCCAAAAACTCGCGCTTCATCGGCCAACAATACGACACCTACATACAAACGACAGGCAGTATGAATCTCGACATCAACGTTTTCGTGCTAATTATAGCCATCTGCATCTTAGTCCCCATCGCCGAAGAACTCCTATTCAGAGGGCTGATTGCAGGCGAATTTCGGAGAGCGATGCCCGATTGGCTGAATATCCTGATTAATGGCACGCTCTTTGCCCTTTTCCACATGAATTTCATCCAAAGCATTTACGTTTTCCCAGCCGGCTTAGCACTCACTGCGGTGGGTTTGTGGAGTCGCTCAATTTGGGTGCCGATCATCCTCCATGCCGTATACAACTTCTGCGGAAGTGTGGCGCTGGTCCTAATTGGTGACAACGTAGAACTGGCAGGATTATTCTTTCTCTTCCAAATGGCGTGTATCGTGATTAGCGTCTTTTTTGCAATCTGGTCCTATCGCAAACGAAAAAAAGAAGTGCTGATGGTCTACCCATGAACGCACTGGCCCAAATCATTAATCGCATAAAGAAGAACGGTAGTACGATTTTACGGAGGCCGTTTTTGCTATTTCTGCTGTGTGCGCTGCTCATTCTTGGTCTGGCGCTGAGTTTTTATTATACGCTTGGCAAAACGAACCCCAGCACCCTATCCCTCCGCTATCAAATCCCCCAAAGCGACAAACCCGCCCCGCTACTTCGCGGCATTGGACTCGACCTCAGCGAAGTCGAAAGCCCCAATCTCATCGAGAATCCAGATTTTGCGCCCTACCTCTACAAGTTCGCCGTCCCCCTCACGCGCATTGAAGAACACAGCGTCTTCAGCGCTTACAACCGCACAGAATCTGACCAGTTTCAGGACCATTTTTTCAATCAAGCGAGCGTGAGGTTTCTACGCAGCAAAATGGGCATGCAAGAAGAACTGGGCAGGGGAGTCATCGAGCAGCACCTCGTCGCCCGCCTTGGCCCGGGTAGAGACATTGTCTTGGCCGGTCAATCGCCTGGTGAATACTTGGACATCGCCTGGCGCTTGCAGGAAGACGGAACGGTCAGGGATGTCTTGGCAGTTGGTGAAGCAGGACACGCTATCGCGGCCTTTTTGTCAAACAATCCTGCAGTGGTGGATTTAGAGACGCAGACGAAATTGGTTGCTGCTTTTGCCGATAATGAAGGCTATATTGTGCTGAACGAATTTGGTGAGATTTTTCTGTCAGATGCCGAAGCCCAAAATTGGGAAAACCTGCCGCCTCAGATCGCCGAAAGTAACTGGCGCGCTACGGATGTGCTGCGTGTTAATGGCAAAATCATCATCAGCGGCACGCTCGGCCGCATACTTATGATTGATGGCCAAGATGCCCACATACTGCAGCTCGCCACCAGCACCAAACTCAATGCTCTGGCGGTCCATGAGAATGAAGTCATTGTTGCCGGAGACTTTAACCAAGTCTGGCATGCTGACCTTAGCGGCGACGCTTTAGACTTCAAACGTCTTACGCTGCCGGACTACGAAACTACTAAGCCACATTGGACAGAGGTCATTTCTGAACATGGCAATCTTATGCTTACCGGGACAAAAACTAGCCTGCTGCAAGGCCAAAGCCTGGACCAACTAAGTCCTATCAACACCGACTTCCTCGAGCGCGCTGGCTTAAGTCTACGCGTCATTATGTTGTCGGCGGAAGATATACTTTTGCAAGCCTCAAACACTGAGGTGTATCGCAGTGCGGACGCGGGCCAGAGCTTTCAAGCGCTGGAAACCCCGGAAGACTACCTGGGCAAACTGCACCGTATCGGCACAGAGCGTCTGGTGGGCATCAAACAACGCGGCCTCTTAAGCATCTATCCGCTGGAAGCCTCCTTCGCCATTTCCAAAGAGGTCAATGCCCTAAAACTCGAAGCCGGCGATATGATGTATCTGGAGCAGCTTAGCTACAACCCCAATAGCCAGGCGGCCACACAGGTCGCAGCTTGGGAATCCGCCAAAACCACGCAGACTCTGCTAAAAACAGGCGATGACAGTTATCGATTCTACCTCAGCAACGTCGACCAAGTCGCCATTAGTTCACTATCTACTCCACTACAAAAGGTAGACGCCTTCCTGCTCAATTTGCACGACAGCAGCGCAACGCAGCACCTCGACAGCAGCAGGCTTCAAGAAGGCCTGGTTTACACGCTAGCCGTCAAAGCAGTCGAATCGAAAGACATCTTAAATCTTCAAAACCAAAACCCCAGCATCCTACGTGTTCGCCTAAGCGGGCCCTTCCCGGAACAAGTCCTAGAATTCGTTGCCTGGCAAAACACCCCCACCACCCAAGAACTCCGCTTTGTCATGCCAAGGCTCACCGGAGAAAGCACGCAAGAAACCCTCATCCAGCTCGAAGTAGAAGGCAGCTTAGCCCTCGACCACATCTATTTCGGCCTCGACAAAGACCTGTTCAACAGCCTGAGCAACGCACAAAACACACTCATCAAAACCGCCAAACCCGACATTATAAGACTCTCGGGACTGCGCATTGGAAGCGCAGGGCTTGCTACAGAACAATGGCTACTCAACAAGGAAGCCTTTGTTTCAGGCCAATCGACTAGCTCCATGAACCTCGGCGAAGCCATGCGCCTCGTGCAAAGCATGCAAGCGCAGCCTTGGATCAGCATCGACGCCTACAGCTCAACGCTCGAAATCCAAAACCTCATTACGTACCTCGCCGCGGGCATAGATGATCCGCTAGGTCAGTTGCGCCTCAATCAGGGGAGTACAACGCCCTGGACTTCAGGCTTCGAGCGCATTTACATTGAGTTTATGGATGATGACAATGTGCTGCAGACAGCGATGGACAAGGCTGCTTTTGCCGAAACCATGAAAAGCGCCATTGAAAATAGCCCTCAATACAACCAAATCAAGCACAAGATCATCTTCGTGGATGGGATGGAGTATCACGGTGAGCGCATGTTGTCTCAGGCCGATTTTCATAGTCTGACTTTCCCGGTCACAGACGAAATGCCTCAGGAGACGAGCTTTGCAGGGATTCGTAAGCTTTACGAAAGCTATCAAACCGAGACCCCCAGGCGCATGGAGAGCGGAAACGACATGCCGCAAGAACTGATCCGCAGCCTACAAAATTCCACCTTCGTCCAGACTCTCACGCCCGCAGAACAGCTCTATCTCCTACTCTACGATTATGGAGAGGGGACTGCCCTCATAAATATCGATATTCTTCTTGGCAAAACCCCAGCCCTCTTCGAACTCAGCCGTTTCAGCCCCGACACCCGCCGCCTCAGCCTTCAAGAAAATCAAGACGTCAGCATTATCGCTTTTGGTGATTCGGATAAACCGCGCATCTACGCCTGGTCCACCAGTGTCAATAAAGCCGTTATACGCCTGGAAACAGGGGTGAGCGAAGGTCTGAACATCAGGTACTATGATCGTAATTTAGTTCTACAAAGCAGCGGTAGCTACCCAGGCGACGACAAAGACATCACACTCCTACCCGGCATGCTCGTCATTGTGGATTAGCTGAGTGCCAGCAAAATTAACAATTTGATAATCTTCCACTTTCAGACATATGATATAATTTACCCGTAAACTTAGATAAAGCTAACTATCCTTGATAGGAAATATCACTAAGCAGGAGGAACTCCAATATGAGTAATTCTTTCAACTTCGGAAATGGTCAAGTGCCACCAAACGATAATAAAAATAAGAGACCGTACGATCCAAACGACCCCTATATTCAACAGCAACAGCTGAATCAACAATTTGCTGCCCAACAGGCGCAGCAAGGCTTCAATACCAATAATCAATTTCCACAAGGTTATGGAGCCCAAGCGCAAGCCGTTAACTACGACCCGGAGCTTGCAAGCAATGTGATGAGCAGCGTCATGAAAAAGGTGTTCTTATACATGTTCAGTGGCTTAATCATCTCAGGCCTGATTGCATTAGCTGGCTTAGCGTTCCCAAGTATGCAATTTGCCCTTCGCGCCAACCCGCTCATTCTGATGATTGCAGCATTCGCTCAACTAGCTGTGGTCTTCGGGTTTTCAGCGGCAGCACGTAAATCCAATGCAAGTACAGCGAGAGTGCTTTTCTATCTGTATTCAGTACTTTCAGGCATTACACTAGCAGTCTATTTGAGTTACTTTACCATGCAGTCCGTAGCGCTAGCTTTTGTCGTCGCATCACTAACCTTTGGTGGCATGGCGTTCTGGGGTTACAGAACAAAACGCGATTTAAGTGGAATCGGAGCGGCTGGGCGCATGCTTCTGATTGGTGCAATTATTGCAAGCTTGGTTAATCTCGTGCTGTACTTTTTCGCGCCAGGCTTAGCCTCGATACTCGACATGATTCTAAACTACGTAGTTGTAGCCATCTTTGTTGGCTTAACAGCATACGATATGCAAAAGATTCGCCAGATGGCTGAAAACTCTGGTATTTACCAAGCAGGGTCAGGTCCCGAAGCAGTCGCCATTCGTGAAACAGTAGCGATCAACGGCGCGCTACTCTTATACCTAGACTTCATTAACATCTTCATCCGACTCCTCGCAATTTTTGGTAGAAGAAGATAGGACAGTTAAGCAGCCCTACCCTAATAATTTGAAGATAAACAAATAAAGACAGTCGAAAATTCTCGGCTGTCTTTCACATGTAAGAAATTCGTTAACTAAATATTAGATTAATTCAGTATTACGCATTGATTACAAGATGAAGTGGTGGTAGACTTTTGCCAATACTATATCTTGGTAAAAATTCACTCATAAATTTATGAGCTCACAAAAAGAAGGTAGGTGCCATGCCACAAAGAAAGCTCACTGGTAGCCAGCTCATTCGTCAGCGGAAAAATGATAAAAAACTATTCTTGGCAGCCTTTATATTAGAGATTGTGATCCTCATCTTTTCTATCTCGATTATCTACACCTTCAACAAGTATGAAATCCTGCCCCTAAAATATAGATTGTTAATAACCGCCATTTTGATTATTGCCAATGTTTATTTTGCCATCATACTTAAAGTGGGTATATATAAACGCCATGTACGTAACTTGGGGCTCGTCCTGTCGGTCGTGGTGCTCATTTTTTCGATTGCTCTAAGCTTCTACATGAATAAGGGCATTTCTGCGCTGAACGTGCTTAGTGAGGTCGCTGAGAAGCCTGTCGAAGTCAAAGAAGTCATCATGACTGTGCGTGTCATGAAAAGTACACCCATTTATGCTCTTTCTGATTTGGAGGGCAAAACGGTAGCCGCCCCATACAGCACCGACAAAGAGAACCTCGACAATTTCTATGCTGACTATCTCAAAGAAAACGAAAACGAACTCACTGTTACGGATGTCTCATCCTACCTGACTGCCGTTGAAGAACTCTATGACAGTATGACTCCGGCCATCATCCTCAATGAAGATTACATGTCCATTATTGAAGATAAGTTCCCGCAATTTAAGGAACAGACCAGAGTCGTTTCTAGTAGCTCTCTGAAGACGGAAGAAACCATCAACATCAAAAAAGTTGACCCTTCCAAAGAACCGTTCACTATGTTAATCAGTGGCATAGATACTTACGGTTCGATAGAGACATCATCACGTTCTGACGTAAATATTTTGGTCACGGTGAACCCAAATACCAAGACCATCTTGATGACCAGTATTCCGCGTGACATGTATATGCGCATCCCCGGCAACGGAATGAACGAATGGGATAAGCTCACGCATGCAGGAATCTATGGCGTACAAACTTCCGTTCAGGCCGTAGAGAATTTCATGAACGTGGTCGTTAATTACTACTTCAAAGTCAACTTTACTTCGGTTATTTCACTTGTTGATTTAATAGGCGGTATCACAATAGATAACCCCTACGAATTCAATACCGTGGATTGGAAAACCTTCCCCGCGGGTGTTCAAACAATAAATGGTGAAAATGCTTTATCGTATGTCCGAGAGCGTTATAATCTTCCTGGGGGAGACAACGATCGTGGCGCTAACCAAGAACGCGCGCTCGCTGCCATCATAAAAAAACTCATGGGCAAAGAAATTCTGGTAAACTTTAACTCGTTAATTGAGATTGCCAAGACCTCCATGCAGACCTCCATGTCTACCAACGAAATGATGAAACTGGTCAATCTACAATTAGAGACAGGCAGCACATGGAAAATCGTTATGAATGCAGTCCAAGGAGACGGACAATACGGCTGGAATTCCTACGCCGCACCAGGCTATAACGTCTACGTCATGATTCCTTATGACGACAGCGTAGAAGAAGCTAGAAAACAAATAAACGACGTCCTGCTCGACAAAGAAATTGATGTGCCTAGCACGGACGAATAGCGTTAAATGTGATACAAAGGATACTTATTAGATGGATGTAGAAACAAGGCAAGCAACAGGCATTGCAAAAGCAGCAGTCGTATTAGAAGCAATCATTTTCATGATTAGTCTTTTTACCCTATACACCGTTTTCAATTATGAGATACTACCACTACGCTATAGGCTCATTCTGACCGGCGTACTTTTCATAATAAATTTGATGATTTTTATATTCATTGGCTTAGGCTTTCATCGCAAGAAATTTGCTTGGTTAAGTTTTATCACGAGCTTTTTGATATTGGTTTTTGCCGGTGTGGCTGTTTACTATCTACAAAGCGGTGTTGGCGCCCTGAACACTATGGGTATTGGCGGAACCGGTTACATTCGAAAAACGAATTTTACTATCCGCGTTCTGACAAACTCGCCAATCGCTGGGATTAATGAAATAGAGGGCTTGTCCGTTAGTGCGCCATATGCAAGTGATAAAGAGAATATCGACACCTTCTATGCGGATTTTGAGAAAAAAGAGAAGATTGGTTTTAATCTGATAGATTCGGGTTCCTACCGAAATGGCGTGGCAGATTTGTATGATGGAAATACGCAAGTAATTCTATTTAATGAGAGCTTTTTGCCAATTATATTAGAAGAACACCCAAATTTCGCTACAGAGACGCGCGTGTTATCAGAGCACACAGTATCGGTGAAAGTTGAAGATGATAAAGAAAAGACAGACGTAGCGAATCAACCATTTACCGTGTATATCAGTGGTATTGATACCTCAGGGGCTGTGGATACGACTTCGCGCTCTGATGTAAATATTCTGATGACTGTAAATCCAAATACCAAGAAGATTTTGACCGTTTCCGTGCCGCGCGATAGTTATGTGGCTATAGCGGGTGGCGGTAATAATCAGATGGACAAATTGACGCATGCCGGAATCTACGGAGTCGAGTCCTCTAGGGATACCTTGGCGAATCTGTTTGACACAAAAATTGACTATTGGGTGCGTGTGAACTTTTCTTCCGTTATTAATATCGTCGATATTTTAGGCGGCGTAGAAGTAGATAATCCACGAGATTTTACCGGACCCGGTGGTTACTATTTCCCTGCAGGGCAGATTACACTTGACGGTGAAGAAGCCCTCTCGTTCTCGCGTGAAAGATACTCTATCGAGGGTGGCGACATTGGGCGAGGAAAGAACCAAGAAATCGTCCTGAAGGGGATTATCAACAAGCTCAGCGGTCGAGAGGTACTTGGCAACTTTACATCGCTCCTGAAAGTGGCCGAAGAATCCATGCAAACCAACATGCAGACCAACGAAATGATGCGTCTGGTCAATCTACAGTTGGATGACGGACGATCCTGGGATATTTCAAGCCAATCCCTATCAGGTTATGGAGAAACTGGTTTACCATCTTACGCGATGCCTGGTTGGAATCTCTATATGTACGTATTAGATGAGGACAGCGTAGCCACCGCTAAACAAGTGATGGATGCCATTAAGGCGGGAAATTGATGTGGCTGATTTGGTTGGAACGGTAAACTCGTACTTGCTATTACGATTTGTGTTCGCGACTTAAGGTATAAATTCTTAGGTTGACAAGTGTCAAGGCAGATATTATCATGACATTTGTCTTTTGGGGTGGTTAGCTCAGCTGGCTAGAGCACCTGCTCGACACGCAGGGGGTCGTAGGTTCAAGTCCTATACTACCCACCAGGACAAGTAAATAGAGCTCCAAGACAGGGGCTCTTTTATTATGCAATCGGATACTTAAGTGATAAGATGTTCTTGTTTAATATACAGTTACAGTTGCATGATGTAGAATGATTAAAATTAAAGGAATGTTAAGGAAATAAATGCATGAAGTTGCGCGGACGCTCAATTACACCTAAGAAATTGTTTCTAATCCTTTATGACTCAATTATGTCAGTGTTAGCACTAGTGCTTTCGTTATTCTTAACCAATCAACATGATTATGGTCTAGATTTACTTCAACCAACTTCACTATTACTGCTTTCATGTTTTCTTTCTGCACTTATTATTTTCCATTTAATCGGATTATATAATCAAATGTGGCTGTATGCCTCAATCTTACAGTATTTACTTGTCCCAATTGCCATTTTTGCTCAGACCATTGTAATGATTTTTCTACAACTCGTTTTGTTTCCATTTCCCATTATTTGGATACAAGTTTGGACTTACTTTAGTGTACTCGTATTTGCACTAATTGCTGTACGTGTATTCTACCGTCTTTATAGAAGCAAGCGAATAGGTGTTAAACAGCGCATACGCTTGAGACGCAATGATATTAAGATGATTCGTGTTTTAATAGTTGGAGCGGGAAGAGCAGGAAGCAGACTTGCAGAAGATTTAAAAGAGATTAATGGTTCAAGGTTTCCTGTAGCTTTCGTAGACGATAATCCTAAAACACATCATTACCAACATATGGGGATTCCAGTATTAGGTGGTCGAAAAGACATCCCTGTTATCTGTGAAACATACAAAATTGATGAGATTATTTTGGCAATCCCTTCTCTTCCTGCAGATGAAATTAAACAACTTGTGGAGATTTGTCAGAAAACGAGATGCCGCATTCGCATCCTTCCCAGCGTTACAGCATTGACTGAAGATAGAATTGGCTTGAGGAATGTAAAAGACATAGACATCGAAGATCTATTAGGAAGAGAGCCCGTACGAATTATGTCAGACACCGTTTCTAATATGGTGCATGGCAAAGTCGTGATGGTTACTGGTGGTGGAGGGTCCATTGGGTCTGAAATTTGTCGGCAGGTTCTTAAGTATAATCCTGAAAGACTAATCATTGTAGATATCTACGAAAACAATGTTTACGATCTCCAACAGGAATTGCTTAGTAAATATGGAAAAGAACTTGCACTTACTGTGCTAATTGCATCTGTTCGTGACAAAAAAAGAATCGAAGATATTTTTGAAGAATTCAAGCCTCAAATTGTTTATCATGCCGCTGCTCACAAACACGTACCATTGATGGAAGATAGTCCTGAAGAGGCAATAAAAAACAATGTAATTGGGACTTCAAATGTTGCTAAAGCGGCTGCCCTGCAATGTGCAGAGCGCTTTGTTTTAATATCCACAGATAAGGCAGTTAATCCAACAAGCGTAATGGGAGCTAGCAAACGCCTCGCGGAAATGACCGTATTGGCGATTGCTAAACGTTATCCTAAACTAAAATGTGGAATGGTTCGTTTTGGCAATGTGCTCGGAAGTAATGGAAGTGTAGTACCCTTATTTAAAAAACAAATTGAGCGCGAACGACGTGTCACAGTTACTGACCCTGAAATGCGGCGTTACTTTATGACGATACCAGAAGCTGTGAGTCTCGTTCTACAAGCGAGTGTCTATGCAGAACATGGAGAAATATTTGTCTTGGATATGGGAGACCCCGTAAAAATTGTCGATCTCGCTACTACTATGATTAAGCTTTCGGGGTATGTGCCAAACGTAGATATTCCAATAGAGTTTATTGGACTACGCCCAGGTGAAAAAATGTTTGAAGAACTCTACTTCGATTTGGAAACATTGGACAATACACCACATGAAAAAATCATGAAATTGCGTCAAATTGAAGATCCTGAGCTAATCTCCAGTGAGATTGAGAAGCTGTTTCTTATGTTCGGCCATGATTACCCAGAGTTGAAAGACAAGATTTTAAGAAGATTACAGTTAGCTAATACAACTTCTAAAAACACCCAGGAAACACCAATTTTTGAAAAAAGTACAGATGAATAGTTAGCCAAAGACGTTTCTGAATTTTTTGTTCCCTATGTTATACTATTCTTAAATTTGGAGGATCTATGAAATCACATAGAATATATTTCCTTGTCAAAAGGTTTCTAGATTTGGTGAGTTCTGCGTGTGGTTTACTACTCCTTTCGCCCTTGTTTCTTTTTCTCGTTGCACGCATAAAATTTGACTCGCCTGGCCCTGTTTTTTTTAAACAACGAAGGGTTGGGATTTATAAGAAAAACTTTACTATCCTAAAGTTTCGTTCAATGTATGTCGATACACCGAGTGAAATGCCAACTCATATGCTTGAAAACCCAGAGCAGATGATTACAAAAGTTGGTAGGTTCTTGAGAAAAACAAGTCTAGATGAATTACCCCAACTCATAAATATACTTAAAGGAGATATCTCAGTCGTAGGTCCTAGACCGGCTCTATGGAATCAAGATGACTTAATTGCTGAAAGAGATAAATACTTTGCAAATGACGTTCCTCCAGGCCTGACTGGATGGGCTCAGATTAACGGTAGAGATTCCTTATCGATTGAAGATAAAGCTAGGTTAGATGGAGAGTATGTCGAACAATTTGGCTTTATTATGGATTGTAGATGTTTTTTTGGTACATTCCTTTCTGTGCTACGAAGTGATGGAGTTGTTGAAGGTGGCACTGGACAATTAGATAAAAATAAACAGACTCTAGATAAATAATGGTTTTTCAACTTAGGAGGTTGTATGTTTAAAGGTAAAACATTAATGATTACAGGTGGTACAGGTTCATTCGGAACTGAAGTGCTAAATCGCTTTTTAGAAACCGATATTAAAGAAATTAGAATATTTTCACGTGATGAGAAAAAACAAGATGACATGCGTCACCACTACCATAACGATAAAATCAAGTTTTATATTGGTGACGTTCGCGATTTAGCAAGTCTAAAAGATGCTATGTATGGTGTGGATTATATTTTTCATGCTGCAGCTTTAAAACAAGTTCCATCGTGTGAGTTTTTCCCGCTTGAAGCAGTTAAAACAAACGTTCTAGGCACGGATAATGTATTAACTGCAGCAATCAATGCAGGAGTACGTAGTGTCATTTGTTTGTCAACTGACAAAGCGGCTTATCCTGTCAACGCTATGGGAACATCTAAAGCAATGATGGAAAAAGTTATTGTCGCTAAGTCACGAACAGTTGACCCTCAAAGAACTAAGATATGCTGCACCCGCTACGGCAACGTTCTCTGTTCTAGAGGCTCGGTAGTTCCACTTTTTATTGATCAAATTCGTCGTGGTTTACCAATGACACTGACTGATCCCAATATGACACGGTTTATTATGAGCCTTGATGAAGCTGTAGATTTGGTTTTGTTTGCTTTTGAACATGCAGAGAGTGGCGATATTCTTGTCCAAAAAGCTCCAGCCAGCACGATTCTTGATTTAGCTGTAGCGGTAAAAGAACTATTTCAGGCCGAAGATACCGAAATTAAAGTAATTGGTGTGCGTCATGGTGAAAAGATGTATGAAACCCTACTTACAAATGAAGAGTGCACTACGGCTATAGATATGGGTGATTACTATCGGGTTCCTTGTGATAAACGGGATTTGAACTATGATAAATACTTTACTGATGGAAAAAATGAAGAAAGCACACTGATGGAGTTTAACTCTAATAACACATCTTTAATGACAGTAGAAGAAATAAAAAAGAAGCTTTTGAGCCTAAAGTCTATTCAGGATGAACTAGAAACATTTGGTATTAGCTATTAATAGAGGATGAAATGAAAGTATTAATTACTGGAGCAAACGGCTTTATTGGTAAAAATCTCAGGTATACGCTTGAACACAGAGAAGATGTTGAACTTTACCTTTTTGATGTAGATACACCTATTCAACGATTAGAAGATTTCTGCGCTGATTGTGACTTTGTGTTTAATTTAGCTGGAGTTAATAGACCTGAGAACGAAGAAGATTTTCTTAAAGGTAATTTTGGATTTGCCTCAACTTTGTTAGACACCTTGATGCGGCACAATAACAACTGTCCTGTAATGCTTTCTTCCTCGACTCATGCGCTGGCGGATAATGCATATGGAAGGTCTAAAAAGGCTGGGGAAGACCTCTTCTTTAAGTATGGGGAAGAAAATAATGTCACTGTGTATGTATTTAGATTTCCAAATGTATTTGGCAAATGGTGTAGACCGAACTACAATAGCGCCGTAGCAACATTTTGCCATAAT
>CAZNNL010000023.1:30543-33963 GCA_964574395.1 uncultured Oscillospiraceae bacterium
CGATAATCGGGGCAGTTTTACAGAATTATTGAAAACTGTTGATAATGGACAAGTGTCGGTCAACATTTCCAAACCTGGAATAGAAAAGGGAAATCATTGGCATCATACGAAAACAGAGAAGTTTATTGTAGTCAGTGGCGAAGCACTCGTTCAATTTCGAAAAATATATAGCGCTGAAATTATTGATTATCATATAAGTGGAAATCAAATTAGTATTGTAGATATTCCGCCAGGATACACACACAATATCATTAATATTGGAGATACAGATCTAATAACCGTAATGTGGGCAAACGAATGCTTTAACCCAGATAAGCCCGATACAATCTTTTTGAAGGTGAATGAAGATGAGTAGCTATTTAAACAGCGATTCAGGGAGAATGTATGCTATTTAATACTATTGAGTTTCTTTTTTTTATGCCAATATTGTTCCTTGCATACTATATAGTCCCTAAACGTTTTCAATGGATAATTTTGTTGTTTTTCAGTATAGTATTTTATCTTTTTTCAGTACCTGTTTTTATTTTATATGTCCTTGGCACTATTGTTACAACTTATTTTGGGGCATTATTCCTAGGCTTTACAGTAAAACCCGCGAAAAGAAATCTTGAAGAGGCTTCCAATAACGTAGTTTTTGATGATATACCGCGCGTTAACCATAGAAAGCGAAAAGTAATTATTTTTTCAGTTATTGTCATTAATGTTGGTATATTGTTTATTACTAAATATTTGAGTTTTTCTATTTCTTTGCTTAATTCTTTGATGAACCGACTTCATTTCAACCATACCTTACCTGTTTTTAGTATAGTGCAGCCATTAGGCATATCCTTCTATACCCTACAAGCTTTAGGATACATCATAGATGTCTATAGAAACAAATACATCCCAGAAAAAAACTTAGCTAAACATGCATTGTATATCTTATATTTTCCTCAGATCGTTCAAGGGCCAATTGGCAGATGTGATTTGTTATCAGCACAATTATTTCGAGGCAATCATTTTGACTATACACAAGTGAAATTTGGTCTTCAGTTAGTACTGTGGGGTTTTTTCAAAAAACTCGTTATTGCAGATCGTTGTGGCATACTTGTTAATGAGGTCTTCACTAATTATCAGAATTATTCTGGATATCAAATTCTGATTGCTAGCCTTTTTTATACTGTCCAAATATATGCGGATTTTTCAGGATTTACGGATATCGCAATCGGTGTTTCTCAGTCTTTAGGAATAAAACTATCAGATAATTTTAAGCAACCATATTTTTCTAGGTCTATTCAAGACTTTTGGAGACGTTGGCACATCTCTCTAAGTTCATGGTTTCGAGATTATATTTACTTCCCTTTAGGTGGAAATAGGAAAGGGGAGCTAAGAAAATATTTGAATGTAATTCTAGTTTTTGTCATTAGTGGGCTATGGCATGGCGTTGGTTTCAATTATATCGCTTGGGGATTACTTCATGGGTCATACCAAGTTGTTGGCGCGCTTACAAAAAACTTTAAGGGTAAGCTTGCTAGATGCTTGGGTTTGGATATGCAATCACGCGTGTACCATGCTCTTCAAGTTGCAATAAATCTCTTTCTAATTAATCTGTCGTGGATTTTTTTTCGTGCTGAAGGATTTAGAAAAGCAATATTTATGATTGAGTCAATGGTGCTAGGCATTATTCAACAAAAATCAGTAGGTGGTTTGTTTTATTCTTTGGGATTAAATGAAATTGAGTTTCTCATTCTGACAATAGCAATTATTTTAGCGTTTTTTGTTAGTCTGCAACAGCGAAGAAAATCAATCCGTGTTGTTCTTTCGCAACAGCCTTTGATTGCACGCTGGCCTATTTATATTCTAGCTCTCGCTTCGGTTGTTCTACTGGGATTGTATGGTCCAGCAAGCCCAGCAAGCCCATTTATCTATTACAATTTCTGAGGTGAATAATGATAAAGATTTTTAGCAAATCATTCCTCCTAATAATACTGACAGCACTTTTCATTGTTGTTTTTACTACTCAGGTTTTCCCCCCCCAGTTTGAGACAAGCTACCAAGCCGTATTAGTTGATAAGTATGAGCGTCTGAGGACTTCTGAATCGCCCAAAATAATTATTTTGGCTGGCTCAAGCAGCGGGTTTGGAATCAATGAGAAGATTATTGAGGAAAAAACCAACATGACTGTAGTCAATTTGGGCTTGCATGCTTCATTTGGAATTGGGTTTATAGCAGAACAAGCGTTGCATCATGTTAAACAAGGTGATATTTGTGTCATTGCATTTGAATACAGTCTTTTAAATTCTGAGCTTAGAATGGATTCAGATCTTGTGTTGAGTGGTATTGATCGTAATATTTCTCTATATAGGTTCATTCCTAAATCGTTGTATCTTGGTGTTTTTTATAATTATCCAGATTTTTTCAAAAAGAAGATGAATAGTTTTTTTCTCAAAAAGCATTCTGCATCTGGGGTATATAGTTCGGCGGCCTTTGCAGATGGAATTATGACGTTTAAACGTCCATCAGTTATTCTCGCAGAGGATTGGGATCGAGAGACTTATAGTGAGGTTCGCTTAGACAATACCTCATTAAATGAAGAAACTGTCAAGTATTTAAATCTATTATCCCAAAACATCAAAAATAAAGGGGGTCTACCAGTATTATCGTTTCCTCCGCTTTTAAATGAGGCTTTAATTTCTGACAAAGAGCATATTGATGGTTTTGTCAATCAACTGACAATCAGCTTGGATATTCCGTTAATCTCTAATATCTACGACTATGTTTATGATAGAGAATATATATTCGATACTACTTACCATTTAAACACAACAGGAGAAGAGAAACGTTCTATACAACTGGCTGAGGATATCAATTATTTTATAGATACTCAAACGAAAACTGAGTCAAAATAATGTGTCGAATCTTATTAATGCAAAGAAATAATGCCACACCAATTATGCTAATATATAGCCAATGTATGGCGCTTCAGATTTAGAAGAATGGCTTTTATTGCTTTTTGAAAAGCGCCCAATTATTGAAGGGAATTAAAGATGAATAAAAAACTAAAGTTAATGACCATACTTGGGACAAGACCAGAAATAATCCGATTATCAGCAGTTATTAAGTGTGCTGATAAATACTTTGACCATGTTTTGGTTCATACTGGACAAAACTGGGACTATAGTTTAAATCAGGTCTTCTTTGATGATTTAGAGTTGCGAGAGCCAGACTACTTCCTGGATAGCGTTGGGAATGGACTTGGTGAAACAATGGGGAATATCATAGCTAAGTCTTATGATGTCATACAAAAAGAGTCGCCCGATGCCGTACTAGTATTAGGTGATACAAACTCTGCTCTTTCTGCTATCTCGGCTAAACGCCTCAAGGTTCCCATTTTCCATATGGAAGCAGGAAATAGGTGTTGGGACTGGAACGTTCCAGAGA
>CAZNNL010000024.1:0-18196 GCA_964574395.1 uncultured Oscillospiraceae bacterium
AATCCATTAGTATTATTTGCTTTGTTTTCAACTTTATCATTGATGACAACATTATAATATTGAGCATTTACATCATTGGTATTTGTTGATATAGACATACCAAAAGTTGTTGTGTAATTCTCCTTTAATGACTCTACATCCAAAACTGTTGGGCTTTTCACTGTTTTCTCGGTCGAGATGCTATACTCAGGTCTAAAAGGTTTATTGGCAATAACATAATACGTAATTGGGTCAGTAACAGTTTTAATAGGTTCGTAATCTTTTGCATTGGCAGGAGTAAGTGTTGCACTAGCCGTATTGGTATTTAGCACCCTTGAGTCAGCTCCTGGATAGAGCAAAGTTAATCGAGGAGGAAGCTTGCTCGTCGAACCCCATCTAATTTCAAGGCCCGGCGCTGGTGGTATGTAATCAATTCTTGCAGTGCGGGTTGCTTCATCGTAGGTCCATCCTGGGTTTAAGGCAGGATCAAAAAACGCTTGTGCTGGGATTTTATCCTCAATAACTACCTTTTCGTAATAGCGTTTACCAATTTCACTATTGGCAGAACCTTGGTTAACCGCAAACGAGTGAACTATAGGCTTTAAATCCGCATGATTTGTCGATAAAAAATTAGGTTTGTCCGGATCAGATGAACCGCCTTCTAGGCTCGTTCCATTATTTGCAGTAACAGGTAAAGGCGATTCAATAAATTTCGTTAACGCAAGAGGATGAATAATAAAGTCATCTAAATCCGCAACAGTTGCAACAACTTCTTCATTAAGCAATAGATTAGCAGTCAACGGCAATTTATAACCATCAGGTGTTACTAATGTTTTGGTTTTATAAGCAATTGGGGTATCTACAGAAACACCGCCTGTTAGATTGACCAAATAATATCGGACTACGACATCTTGTGAAGTATTGACATATCCTGAAGGGCCCGTTCCACCCGGATATACAACTTCTTTGGATAACATATTTTGTATGTCCGAAGGGACAACTGACCCTACTTGTATAAATTCAGCTGGGAAACGAATTTCAAATACTCCGCCAATTAAAGGCTTGCTAGATTCAGTTAAAGCGAAACCAGCATAAAAACTTGAATCCGCACCAGTTAAATATGGTTTGTCACTCGATGTGATAGTAATACGAGATACTGTAATATCAGGATCAACTTGTCTGACGTCATCAAGCGCAACTTCTGCAGCCCCTTTTTCTGACTTATCTGTCAATGCATTATCTAAATCATTATTAGCCGAAAGATCCTCTACGGGATCTTGAGCAATAACATTAGCTTTAAATGTTTGCATTGCTTTGGTCTTAGCCAATTCATTGCCATCAGAAAAGACTCTGGCTACAGTTTCTACTACAAAGTCATCTGCTAGATTGTTAGCAGAAGTTTGATATTTAATTTCACCTGTATCAAAACTTGCGCCAGAGGAAATTCCTGGCAATCGAAAACGCAAAACAACATCGTTCGATTGATTTACCATGCCAGCTGTATCTTTGTCTCCTGGATAGACAATCTCACACATGCTTTGTAAAGCATCAGCAGTTTTAACACTTCCAACCGCAATATTTTGAGCAGGTATACGTATCTCTAAAATTCCACTAGTAAGTGCATCACTTGTGTTGGCTAGTGCTAGTTTTGTACGAAAACTAGCCGAATCGCCAGCCTTGTAATTCTGTACGCTTGTGACGATTTCCAAGGAAGACAGATTTACTTGTGGGTTAGTTACTTGAACTGTTTCACTTGGCTGTTCACTTACTTCTACTGAAGTATTTACAAGAGGTGCTTCTAGATTATCCTCGACAGGCAAAATCGTCTGCTGGTCTTCTATTGCCGCAAGCTCTTCAACCACTATTGTTTCTTCTATAGGGGCTGCACTATCTTGAGAAGCTTCGATAGTTGAAGATACAGGCTCCTCTTCTACAAGGTCAGTTGTATCCTCTGTGACAACTAAAGTCTCTCCCGCAAGATCTGTGCTGTCTGCTATTGTAGCCATGCTCGTTGAGACATTGGTGAACAATAGACAAAAGATAATTAGAAAAGCTGTAAATGTACGTAGTTTGCGATTTTTCATTTTTCTCCCCCTCTTCTTGGCCTAAATAAGCCCAGCAATAGTTCGTTTTTCTAACTCAGATGTGTATTTCAATAAAATGAAGCTAATGGTGTAAATCTAGAAACCCGATTAAATTTCAAATCTTTCATTTGAATTATCAATTTGCGTTAATGGCAGTTAATCCCCCTAACGTAGAGCCATCCGATGACACAGACCGATAAATAAAAATGATTTATACAAAAAATCTCAACACATTCTCATAACATAGTATGGTAGTATGATTATGGTTAATCTTTCTTATGAACTATTTTAGTTTCTAAAACTGGTCAACACAACTATTAGATATGAATTACTTTTGTTTTAAAAATGATTAATTATTTCTATTTCATGAAAGTGAATTAATGATGGCAAAAGATGCCCATGAATATTTTTTCAGAATATAAAAAAGCGGCCAAGCTCCATCAAGAGCCTGACCGCCACAACTACTATAATGTAATGACTTAATAACGCAATAACGCCGTATAAGGAGTCTCTACACCTTCTAAAGGCTTATGCAGTACACTAATTTTCGCTTTTGTATTAATCGCCTCTAGCACCGCTTCATCGAGTGTTTTATCTTGTATAATCACTTTCGATAAGTCAACTATTAGCTCTGCTATGCGACCTTCTGCAGCTGCTTTTTCAATATCATGTGTTTTGTGTAATACCAGTTCACCTGCAATAGCTTTGTTTAATCTACCTGCAAGATCCTCACGATCTTTTTGTAGAAGCGGATTCATCGCTTCTTTCAAGGCTTCTTGCGTGGCTTTTTGGTCTAGGGAATCTAATGGTTTGGGTACTTCTGCTGATAAGTAAACATTTTCCTTAGCTACGTTCTTAAATGCCGCTATGTTTTCAACCGTACCAGCCAGAAGCACTGGTCGCTTTTCAAGTTTGTAAATTTCACCGAAAGTAGTGTCTAAATGACGGAAATATTTTTCTCTGTCTTTTTCCACTTCTTCTGGTTTAGCACGATGACCATGATACGCAGATTCATTACCCGTATAGGAGCCAAAATTAAGACTCGCATTGGAATCAAAATCATCGAACAACTCAGGAAATGAGGTTTTGATTGCTTCCGATTCAAAAGGTTCATTAGTATAGCGATTAGCTAAGTAGAGTTTAACGCGGTCTTTACTCAAATCAGCAACCAGAACTTCATCATATGTTTCTAGGTAAGCGAGCAAGGAAATGATGTGAAAATTCTCTCCCAGGAAGACCTTAGGAGCGGGCTGATAATAGAGCTGAAAGATTTCAATTTCATCGTCAACTGCCAATATTGCTAAGCCATCTTTGCCATACTGCCAGAAACTTTGCACACCCTTCTGTAACTCATACAAGTTCTTGAGAGTTGTTTCCCAAGTACGACGAGGGTACTGTTCAATTAGACTTTTCTCTAGATCTTGCAACAGATTTTTCAACACAATCGGATCCTGTAAATTATCAGGTTTACTGCGATGTGTCGGCATATAGATGGAGATGTGCGGCTGTTCGTTAGAACGATTATTAAGAATGATTTTTTCTAGTCTTTCACGATTAGTCATAGGCATTCTCCCTTCAATTACTAATTTAACATTGAAGGAAATGCCTTTTGATGTCAAGTTTTTAGCAAAGATTTTGTGCGAAATAAACCAATCTTTTATGCAGAAGAATTAATAAATTGGCTTTTTCGACCTCTGTATTTGCCTACGGATAGTTAAAAAACCAATGCTTAGTGCAGCAAAACTCCACGAAACAGGATAGCTTAAATAGATTATGTCGATATGACGATAGGATGGTAACATTGCGTAAACCCACGTTAGTCTAATAAGGCAGAGACATACTAATGCAATGACCATAGGCACTACAGCATTGCCCTCACCGCGAAAACTGCCAGACAGTGTAGCGAATACTGCAAAGATCCAGTAGCTTGGACAAATGATAAGCATCATACGTTTGCCAAAATATAATACTTCAGGACTAGCGTTGAAAATTGACAATAGTTGTTCAGAGAAAACCAATCCAACAATGCCTAAACCGATTGCTGTGGCACAGGATAATATGAGACAGGTCCGAGTCGCTAACATAGCACGTTTATATTTCCCTGCTCCGATGTTTTGCGCTACAAAAGTGGTTATCGCAATGCCAAAGGCATCAATCAACATAAAGATAAATCCATCAATTTTAACAGCAGCTGCCGTCCCGGCAACAGCAGCTGTTCCGAAGGCATTAATATTTACTTGTAAGAGCACGTTAGAAAAACTAATCACAACGGTCTGTAGTCCAGCAGGAACACCCATTTTTAGCATCTGCTTTAATATATGCGACGAAAAAGCTAGTGTTTCTCTACCCCGATAGCCTAATAGATCAGTTTGAAATATGACGCGCATCGTGAAAATTGCCGCCACTATTTGAGAGATTACTGTGGCCCATGCAGCCCCTGCAACACTCCAGCCAAAGACAGCAACAAAAATCAAATCTAAAACAATGTTGATGATGCAAGACAGCGTAAGAATTTTCAGTGGCGTGCGTGAGTCGCCTTTTGCCCGTACGATACCTGATGAAATGTTATACATCATTTGTGGAATCATACCCGCGAACACAATTTGCATATACGTTGTCGCTAGGTCCAATATGTCTTCTGGCGTCCGCATAAACTTTAAGAGAGGCTTGGCAAAAATCAGCCCCGCAACCATCAAAAACAGCCCGCCCAGCATAGCCACCCAAAAGGCAGTTCCCACGGTTTGATGCAAGCGCTGCTGGTCCTCAGCCCCATAATACTGTGAATAAACTACACTAGCACCTACAGAAAGCCCAAGAAAAAGACCAATAAATAATACAGTTATCGACCCTGTAGAGCCAACCGCTGCCATTGCCTCATGCCCAGTGAATTTCCCGACTATCATTAAATCTGCAGTACTATACAGCTGTTGAAATATACTGCTTAATATCAAGGGCCAAGAAAAACGCAGCAGTTCTTTCCAAATATTTCCAGTGAGAATGGGGTTTAATGTTTTAATCTTTGCTTCATCGGTTTGTAGAAGAGGTTCTTCTGTCTCTGTTTTTAACATATCTTTCCTGATTTCTATTTCGCTTGTCCATCTAATACTACCAAATCTTAGCTAAAAAGCTAAGTTGCCTTTTTGATATATATTTACCAGGTAGCAGCATTTATTCATTTTTTCAATTATATTATGTCTTTTCTTGTCGCTATACATTAAGCATTTATATCGCTTTCCACTGATAACCGAAGCAGGAATTCGTACTACATGCTATTATATTTGTGAAATATTAATCGATTCATATTTCTTGAATCATAAACATGGAGGAACATATGCGGTTCGAAAACAAAGTGGTAGTAGTAACAGGTGCAAGTTCAGGTATGGGACGTACAATTGCACAAGATTTTGCCAAAGAAGGCGCAACAGTCATAGCTGTCGCTAGGCGTGCAGAGCGTCTGGAAGAATTAAAACTTGCCTGCGCGAATGAAAAGGGTCAAATCATCCCCTTCCCTGGCGACGTCTCTAAACAAGAAACAAACGAAGCCATGATTGAAAAAGCGATCGAAGTTGGTGGTCGTTTAGACATTCTAATCAACAACGCTGGTATCATGGATGATTTCAAACCAATATCTGAGTTAGATAATCCTCTATGGGACAAAATTATCAGTCTAAACTTAACCGGTCCCATGTTTGCCATGCGCAAAGCCATCCAAATCATGCTTGAGCAAGAAAGCGGGGGCAACATAGTTAACGTCGCTTCTATTGGCGGCACCAATGGGTGTCGCGCTGGTGCTGCTTATACTGCTTCCAAATTCGGCCTTGTTGGAATGACTTACAATACGGCATTCATGTACGCCAACAAAGGGATTCGCTGCAATGTGGTCTGCCCTGGCGGTGTCGAGACAGAGGTCGGAGTCAACATTTCCAACCCGAGTCCACTTGGCGCAGAACGCATCATGAGAGGTCTAGATACTTCTATGCGTTCAGGACAACCCGAAGAAGCCTCCAGTGTAGTCTTGTTCTTGGCTAGTGACGCCGCGTCATTTGTAAATGGTGCTGCATTTAAAGTTGATGGTGGTTTGTCCTGCAACTAATATGAGGAGAAACCTAATAATATTGGCAAAACCAAGCCACATATTCCGATAAACTCAGTTTAATTACTTCAAGTGCTTATCAAGAAATGCCAGACTCAGCTCATTTATCTTCTCTAAGGTCTCACGAGCTGGCATTTCATGAGGGCCTCCAACTAATCTCACCAGTATGGGAGAGACAAGCGATAAGTCTATTAAAGTATAGTGATTGCTGCCTTTAATGTGGTAAAACTCAATCTGGTCATTGTTGATTAAATAGTTCTTATTTTGGGCGTAACGTTGGTCCGTATCCATAATTGCAGTCACGTTATCGCTATAAATATTCAGCATGGCTGAAGGATACGGCTCTGTGTTCCAATCAAACTTCCCATCTTTCACGTCAAGTATGTCCACCATAAAAGGTGCTTCGAGCGCGATTGCTGCATCAATATCATCTCTTAAGCGTGGCATGCCCAAAGCTGCTGCTCCACCTAGGGAATGGCCTAATACAGCTATTTTGTCGGAATCGACGAGTGCCATTTCTTCAGGATTGGAATTATTCTTATCGGTAAAATGGTCGATAACAAAACTTATATCATCCGTTCTAAGCTTCATCCACTTTTCGTATAGTGCAAAAGAATTGTTAGGGTCAGTATCAGGGCGTTCGCTAGTTATTTCAGAGAGGTAGTCTCGATCGATGAAGATGGTTTTGCCATTAATCTTAGTCATAAATGCATGATATGTGTGATCGATGCTAACAACAAAATATCCATGACTTGCTAATTCTTCGTATAAGGATACATTACTGTCTTTATTCCCCAGACCACCATGTGAGAAAATGACCAGAGGCGCGCTATTTTCGCTGCCCGTAGCGAGGACAGGATAAAAGACTTCTACTGCGAGTGTACGTTTGCTCGCATTGTTGTTGAATGCTTCATCGCGACTATTATCCGTCAGTTCAACAATTTTCGTTTTGAATTCAAAACTGCCTGTTGTTGCGATTTTCTTAAACCCAGGAAAGAGTATAGCAAAATGCAGGAGTCCAAAAATCAGTAAAAAGGTAAGAATGCCTGTGAGAATTTTTACGGATTTCTTTTTTAGAATTTCTTTTTTAATTAGCACTCGTCTGCCAACGAAAAGTGCGATAGCAAGCAATATCAGTAATATACTTCGTGTTGTCATAAGTACTCCTCACCTCTTTTTAGAGCAGACTAAATCGATAGAACTTTTGCTGTACAAAATAACATAAGTACAATAACGCTAGATTAAGCCATTGTTAAAAAGATGCTAAACATCAGATTTGCGCTTGACGTTTAGCATCCTTTGCGAGGTTTTGCATTAATTTAGAAGCAATCCTGTTGCTACTTAAATTTTTATCGCAACTCTAGCGCCTTCAAAAATTGCTTCGACTGCACTTCTTGGTTTTTTGGCATCACCTATTGTGTAAACTTCTGCGGCTAAGTTCTCCTTATCGCCGAACGTATCAACGGTTTTTGAGCCAACCGCTAAAATAATCGTGTCGTAATTCTCAAACTTGATTCCTTCACCCAACTTCTCTGCATAGAGGACACCATCTTCAAGTTTTATAGCTTTCGTGTTCTTATGGGTTTCAATACCATTCTGACGGAAGCGCTTGATCATGGTATCACGCACGGTCATGTAGAGGTCATGCGCCATGGCTGGAAGTTGTTCGATGACGGTTACTTTTTCACAATAATCTTGGCAAAACTCCGCCGTCTCCACGCCAACCATGCCGCCACCAATAATCAACGCCGAGCTGGCTAATTGATACCTGCCACAAAGTACATCATTCGCCTGAACAACATTGGGAGCGTCAAAACCAGGTAAGTTCAGCATAAATGGCACTGCACCTGTTGCATCTATGAACACATCCGGAGCTTGTTCACGCACAAAATCTGAATCAACTTCTTGATTAAAGACCATATTGACGCCATTCTTTTCACACATATATAGGTAGTGACGAATGACGCGCGTGATTTGCTGTTTAAACGGCGGATAAGCGGCTATCAAAAACTGACCGCCCGATTGATAACGACTATTTTTTTCGTAAAGCCAAACATCATGGCCGCGTTCAGCACAGACGAGAGCACTATAAAGACCACCAATACCTGCACCCGCAATTAATACTTTTTTCTTGACATCGGCAGGTCCATACTGCATTTCCTCACGATTATTTGAGAAAGGATTAAACATGCAAGAAACGCCCCAATCCCCTTCTTGTAAAGTATCGTGATCGTTAAAACTCATGCATCTTTGCGTACAACCGATACACGGTGTAATTTCGTCTACCACACCTTTTTCCATCTTATTTGGTAAGAACGGATCGGCAATACTTGCGCGTCCTAAGCAAATAAAATCTGCGTCACCACGCTCTATCGTATCTTCTATCATGCGCGGTGTGGCAAGGCGTCCTGCTAGTCCAATGGGAATATTCACATATTCTTTCATCCGTCTAGCGCCGAACCAGTTCCATCCCTCGTCATAATCGGATGGTGGAACAATGACGTCCCAGGCGGCATAAGTACCTGCAGAGACGTTTATGGCATCACAACCTGCTTTTTCCATTATTTTGGCAAAAGCAATTCCTTCATTCTCGGGTAAACCACCTAGTCTGCCTTCAATCGTATCAGTACGACAAATAATCACAAAGTCTTCACCACAGCGTGCGCGAATCCCTTCAATTATCTCTCTATGGAATAGGGTACGACCATCGATGTCACCACCATATTTGTCGATACGTTTGTTAGTCCGTGGACTCAAGAATTGCAAGCCCATGTAACCGTGCGCACTGTGAAACTCTATGCCATCAAAACCAGCTACTTGGCAGCGTTCTGCGGCAGAAATATAAGCCTCTACCATCTCCTCAACTTCTTCAGTGGTCATTTCATGCACTGCTTCACGATACACGGGAGAAGGTAAAACAGAAGGCGCATAGGGTTGTTGCCCTATCATCGGTGTCATGGTTTCACGCCCAGCATGATGCAATTGAACAATCGCAATCGACCCACCATCTTTTATTGCTTTGGCGAGGTTTTTCAAACCAGGTAAATAACTGTCATCGTAGAGTCTTGGTTGACCCGGCATACCCATACCGCGTTCGTCGATAGCGGCGATTTCTGTGATTACCATGCCATAACCACCTTGTGCGCGATGCCCGTAGTAATCGCAGGCCATTTTGCCGATCGTGCCGTCATCTTCACACATGGCTGAATCCATGGCTGGAACGACGAGTCTGTTCTTTAGTGTTTTCGAACCAATTGTTAGCGGCTCAAAACTTTTAGGAAATATCATAAGTTGCTCCTTTCTAAATTGACCCATTGGGTTCAATTACTTCTCACGATGAATACATTATAAAAGTATCGATATCTATTCACCATGTTTGCTATGCCAAATATCACTCTACCTATTGTGCGTTTCGCACAATGCGCTTATGATTAGCATATGGAGAGTAAGAGCACACCATCTAGGCAGCATAAACGCATACTTGACGTGCATAGACGTCTTCTTCAGAGCGCACAAAAAGGCTCTGTTTTGGCAATATTACAATGTGCCTATGAAGTCTTCTCGTCTCCAATTGTTTTAACTAACAAGCGCTACCGTTTAATAGCGCAATGGCCTCAAGAGCATATTGGCGACACGGTGTATGATAGTCTCTTGCTTTCGCCCGTTTTGCCAATAGATATCGTGCAAGACTACACTTCAGAATACTTACAAGGAAAAGAGCCGAACTTCGCTCCGTTCTACGTAGATACCGGAGTGGCAGGCACCCATCCACGGATATTGGCAGAAATCATCGACAAATCTGTTGAAGAAAAGCGCACACTAGGGCACTTTGGCATCCTCTTAGGGCACAAACCACTACAAAATTGGCATTTAGAAGCAGCTGAAATACTAGCTGAAACCTTGGCGATTCTGCTTAATCGGCACATGGGTCTTGTGGCATACGAAGCGAATAGTGCATCGCATGAACTATTTGACTTACTCGATCCAGCTGTAAAAAAAGATGACTTCGATAATATAGCACTTGTATTTCAACGTGACTTCCCGCTGCCGTGGCAGATTTTATACGCAGACGTTGGTACTAGTACAGACCTAAAAACGTTATCCCCTCTCGTAGTATCAGATATTGTGCAACGTTTCCCAAGCTTGGCGATACTACATGACAGAAATGAACTTATATTGCTTGCGGGAAGTAAGGATAATAAGCGCGACACTGTAGACATGGAGCTAAGGAAAGCAGCTCTGGTATTGCAGGATTATGCTTACCAGAGCATACTTTTGCCAAAAGTATATGTTCCTGAAAAAATGCGTAACATGCGTGATTTGGCCAAGATAGCAGCAGCTTATTTAAAAAACACCAAGCAGAAAGCAGCGAAACTTTTTGATTATGAGGACTTGGCAGCCAGTCCACTTTATTTTGTGCTGGCAAAACACCCGGCGATACACGGAATGTGCCATCCTCTACTCGACCAATTAAAAATATACGATAGCGTCAACGCGAGTGAATATTATTTAACTTTAGAATCGTTTTGTGCGTGTAATTTCAAAATGGCTGTCACGGCAGAGCGCTTGCATATTCACAGGAATACGCTGATTTATCGCCTAAATCGTCTACAAGAAACCTTCTCAATCGATCTATCTGATGACGAGTTGTTACAGCTTTTAAGCATTAGCTTCAAGGTGCAAAGTCTAATTTGAGCTTGCAGCAAAAATGTTATGCTTCAATTGTTCCGTATTTTTTGTATCTACGGAGTTTTTTACGATAATTGATATAGTGCAAAATCAAAAACACGGTTGGAGTTAATATTATTAGTATAGGACCATAAAAGTACATTCGCTTGATTATGGCTTCAGTATTTAAATAAAGTAATCCTGGCAAGTTTTTCGTTGGGTCCTGTCGATAATAATACACATCAGTAATGTCACCATATTCGGACATATTACTTGTGCCTCGATCACTCAATATTTTTCTATAAGGCTTATGGTTCTCATCGTAGAAATGGTAACTTACGGTGTGATAAGTGTTTCCGTCACCATCCGAGCTAGAGCTTCTATTAATTTCGGCGCTAATTTTTACTGGATCTTGTGCAATAATTCGCGCATCGTTGATGTTATTAGACATCTTGTAAAAGGCAAAAGCTATTAGGGCTAAAAAAACTATTGATGGCAGCACGACAGAACTAATAAAATGTTTAGAAAAACGGATAGGTGTGTTTGTTTCTCCCATTTATGTCTCTCCTAGTTAATTAATATTAAGTCGCTTGATACCATAATAGCAAAGAGAGTTTATCGCTAGGTGGTAGAAACATTAAATTTTATTAACCTCAATTGTACCCACGCCCAGCTTCCGCCATTTCAGCCAAACGGCGATGGCAAAAGGTAGCATCGTTAATAAAGGTACTATCAAGGATTCAAATACGACGGTGCCTGTTGAAGCCACACCGCTTTCTGCTGCACTGAATGCTTCTACGGATAGAACGCTATAAAGCACAAAGGTGGCAGCGTCTATTAAAGCATGCACTATTACGACAGCCCAGATGTTCTTCGATTCCAAATAAACTAAAGCAAAAAACATTCCAATGACAATAGACGAGAGCACTTGTGCAAGCGTTTCAAGGATTTGTGCCAAAGCAAAACCGCTCAAATTCACGAAATGCAGTACACCAAACAAAACCGAAGATACGATAACAATGCGTTTAAGTGACGAAACAGAATCTCCATAATGCCTTTTCAAGTTATTGATTACAAAGCCTCTAACTAAGACTTCTTCAAACAAACCGGTTGTAAAGGCAATAAAAAGACAGGCTATAAAATAACTTAGTTTCGGTGACTGAACATACTCGAGATTTCCCCAAAAATTAACCGCGAACATAAAGAGTGCGAAGACAATTCCAACAAATCCCGACCAGATGCCACGCAACAAGCCTTTGCTCGTGAATTCTTCATCTCTGAAAATATTTAGTCTTTTCATTAACACTACTACACCAACAGCTAAAACAAGTTGAGCAGTAGCATTAATCCAACAAAAGAGCTCTAAATCATATTGCTGTAATTCTTCGGAAAGTAATGCCCCACTGAGAAGTGACACCACTCCAAGTAGCAAGAAGAAAACTATTGTGACAGCTATTGTAAAGCCTAAACTTTTCGTTTTTAGATTTCTCATCGTAGTAATTCCGCCTATTATTATCTATTAAGATTCACCTCTATGATAAAGATAATCTTGAAATAAGCAATTTACGCAAATTTATAATAACGTGCCTGTTCCTCAAACAACTTACGGTACAGGCTGTCTCCAGTACGCATAAGCTCATCGTGGTGGGCAAAAGCACTCACCTTTCCCTCATTAAGCACCAGTACTTTATCACAAAAGCGCGAAGAACTCATACGATGCGAAATATAAATGGCAGTCTGCCCTTGAACAAGCGTATCAAAATGTTCGTATATCTCAGCTTCCGCGAGTGGATCTAAAGCGGAGGTTGGCTCATCTAGAATGACTAGCGAACCCTCCTTGTATAGCGCACGCGCTATCGCTATTTTCTGCGCCTGGCCACCCGATAACTCCGTCCCTTCCCTGTTGATTGCCTTATTAAGCAGTGTCTTTGCTCCCTGCTCCAAACCCCCAACGATTGAAGCAACACTCGAATCGTTCATAATCTTTTCGAGTTTCGGAACATCGTATGAAACGTCGTCTGCCAAGGATGTAATGTTGCTTTGGATGCTGAATGAAAGCAGCCTGAAATCCTGGAATACAGCCGCTATTTCTCGGAGATAAGTCTGCTCATTCCAGGTCCAAATATCCCTTCCGTTAACTAGGATTCGGCCTGAATCGGGTTTGTAAAAGCGGCAGAGTAGTTTGACGAGGGTGGTTTTGCCAGCACCATTCAGACCGACGATAGATATTTTCTCGCCTTCATTTATGGTGAAACTCACGTCTTGCAGAACAGCTTGCTCGGCTTTAGGATACGTAAAAGTCACATTATCAAAAGTGATATTGGCAAAACGCTCACGCACACGCACTCCACCAGCCTCAAGGGGCGCGCCATCTTCGGGGAGCGCCATAAATTGCTGAAAGGGTTCCAGAAAATCCAAATGCTGTTTGATGTTACGCACAGAACTGAACAGCTCGCGCATGGCTGAAGTGAATTGTATGGCTGCACCAGCGTAGAGACTAAAAGAACCGATGCCAATTGCGGGTCCGGAAGTAGTACTGAGGACGCGAAAGGCGGCGTAGGCGTAGGCTGCTATGGTTTGTAGGTCGGTAATGATCGATTGGGCGGCGGTGATTTTGCCAACATTGTTGGTATATATCCCCAACCAATCTGCAATTTGTAGGTTTAGTTCAGAAACCTTTTCGCTGAGCATGGGGCGAAGACCATAGAGGCGAACTTGCTGTTGGATTTCTTCACTCAGCGTACGGCCGATATAGTAACCGTATTTTCTGTTCACGCTGATAACATTCTTAAAAAAGTTAGTCTCATGCCGCTTGCTTAGGTTCTGAAGTAGTGCAATCGCCATAAACGAGAGCAGCAAAAATGCCACCAATATCCAACTGAGTTGACTCAGAATCGATAAGAGCATGATTAGGGTTAGAAAGTAGCGTAAAATTTGCTGCAGTTCTCGAATAATACTGGCAGGAACGTTCTGATTGGTCATGGCAAAACTAGCACTCTCCTTCAGATTCAAGACTTCCGTGTCTTCTAGACTACTATAAGGAAGTCTCGTAACCTTCTCGGCGATGACCTTGTTCATTCCGTATTCAACGCGTACTTGTTCTGTGTTGATAAAGGTCTGGAGTGCATTTTGGCTTAGCTTTAAGAGGATCTCTGCAAACGCAATACCTGCAATTATGTACAAGCCGTCAGCCCACACTATCTGCCGCATGAGCGCATCTAGTAAAAGTTTGGGAATAAAGACTGCCAGAGCAATCTGAGCTGATTGCACAAAGGCATTCAGAATTAAGACAAAGATGAATTTGGGAGAAATCTTTTGTATTTCCGCCAAAGCTAGACGCAAGCGGGATATTACTGAAGTGAAGCCTTTACGAATGGACGAAGTCTTAGACATCTACGGCCACCTCACTCTGATAATATTTTCCTTGTGTTACAAACATTTCGTAGTAAGCGCCTTTAGCAGCCATGAGTTCGTCATGTGTGCCACTTTCTAGAATGCCGCCACCAGAAAGTAGGACAATGCTGTCGCAAAAGCTCGTAGAAGCAAGACGATGTGATACAAATAGGCCGGTTTTGCCTTTCATAAGCTCAGAAAACTCTTGGTAGATTTTTGATTCTGCTAAGGCATCCAGCGCAGAAGTTGGTTCATCTAGAATCATCATCGGTGCGTCCTTGTACAGGGCACGCGCTAGCATTAGTTTCTGAATTTCTCCGCCAGACAGTTGCAGTCCTTCTTCATCAATAATTTTGAGCAGCATGGTATCTATGCCTTTTTCTTCCGCTTGAATCTTTTCTAGAAGTCCACTGCGTTGCAGAGCAGCCTCCACTCGTGGTCGATTGATTTGGGTGCTGCTCCCTGCTACATGTTCTGCAACGGTAACTGCTAGAGGTGTCTCATTTTGGAAAACGACACTAAAGGCTTTATAAAGCGCTTCAGAATCGAGCTCTCGTGTATCTTGCCCGTTCACAAGGACGACTCCGGAGCTTGGGTGATGGAGGCCGGTCATAAGTTTTACGATAGTGGACTTTCCAGCACCGTTGATTCCGACGAGAGCGAGCGTTTTGCCAAAATCAATCTTAAGATTAAGATGTTCTAAAACATATTTATCCGAAGCAGGATAGTGGAATGAAACATCACGAAACTCGATAGTCAGTGGCTCAGTGCTAATTAAGATGCCCGTACCACTGTTGTCGTTGAAGTTTGTTTCTAGGTATTCAATCATTTCTTTTACGTAGCGGCCTTCAGCATTAATGCGATTCAGTGAAGTTGCGAGCTTCTCAAGTGTTAGATTCAGGCTGACAAATGCGCTGAGGTACAGCGAAAATTGTGCTACAGACAAATGACCATTTAAGGCCAAATAAAGCAGTATGCTTAACGTGACAAAATTGCTGACCCCTGAGACGAAAAGCGGCAGCAGCTGGTAGTTGAATTTTTTCTTTTCGATCTGCTTGACCAGGGCAACAGCATCTGCAATGACCTTTTTAAAACCATCAAAAAGTATCGACTCTAGGCGAAAGAGGCGAATATCTTTGCCATAGTTGAAATCTTGAGAAAGGTTGCTATAGGTGTAAATTCTTCGAAAGTCATGACTGCTTTGCTCGCGATGACTGAAACTGAAGCGGTCGGATCGATTCAAAGCGATGAGCAAGCTAGGAAATGTTAATAATGGCAAAGCCACTAACCAGGGACTAGCAAATGCAAGAATCACAATTAAAATCACAGCAGAAACAATAAGGGCAGGCAACAAGAATGACTGGCGATACACTTCCTCAACGCCTGTATCATTGCTTTGATTTGCTCTATTGGCTCGAGATGTTCTATCGATAAAATCTGCATGTTCATAATGGGAAAAATCCGCAGTCATAACTTTGTGCGTAAGCTCTTTCAAATACTCCAAGCGAAGATAGGTAAATTTAGCGTAAGAATCATGCTCTAGAAAATTCTTCAAACCGCCCAAAATTGAGGCAAAAATGAAGTAGCCCAGAAGGATTATTAGAATATTCTTGATGATTGGATTCTCAAGCGTGAAGCTGGCGCTCCTACCACCTTCTAATTGCTCAATCAACAGTCTGGGCAGATACACACCCAGGATGGGGTATACAGCACTAACAAGCGTATAAATGGCACATATACCGAGCAAACTAGGCGAGTTCTGCTGCAAGTTTTTTAGCATGTGTGTTGCTACATAACGATTGCTTAAGGATTTTTCGCTAATATTTGCCATAGTTTAGGCCTCGCTTTCTACGCTATCGCCCAAAGCACTTATTGCATGACCAAGTTCGATAAGTCTAGGTTTCGATAAAGAATAATAAACTCTTCGACTATCACTTGCGACTTCACCTTGCACCAAATGCTCGCTCATCAAACTTGTCATGTGATGCGACATCGTAGCTGAACTAAGTCCAAGAGTATCTGCTAATTCCTTGAGATACATAGGTCTCTTTTGCAGAAGTAACAACGCTTTAAGCCGCGTCGAATCCGCCAGAAGTTTCGCACCCTCACTAATTAACTTTATTTCTTGCTCAACACTATCGTTTATCGCATCCATTTCGGCTGCAAAAATCCCCGTATAAATACGCATAAGATTCTCTTGCGCGTAATAAATAAGCATCACATTGGGCTGCATCAGGACTGGAATAATTTTAACTTCAATCGATTCTGGAAGCTCCATTTTTATATACGAGACGAGCATTTTGCGAATCCTATTAACATAGCTCTTTTGTGATAGCACCCTGTCGAGATCCGACTGTACTAGATGAATGTGCTCACGAATGATGCTTGAAAGATTGAGCATAAGTTCAGAAATTGCGGTGAAAATTTCTTCTTCTTGTTGATAAAGCGCGATAAGTTTAACTTTGGTTTCGCTTTCAATTCCGCTTTGCATGATTATGGTGATAACTTCAGATAAATCTTGGAAATTGGTTTGTTGGAAAATATCTTCAATGACCTCATCATTTTTAGCAGAATTGTCTGTGGCTGCTTGTCTTGCTATTAAAAGCTGCATATGCCATTGCTTGATGAGTTCTTTTGTTAATGCTTTGGCACGAATATTACTGCGCTTTGTATTCATTGAGAACAATAAGCTTGGCAAAAACATACCTGGATACTCTTCCAGAACAGTCAATTGCAAATAAGGTTCAATCGATGGATTTTCATTCACCAACTTATCCCTCGCATCAAGCACTAGATTTGTGAAATGCACATATGCACTGTACTGTTCTTCTAATTGTTTTATATTTCGCCCAAAAGCAACTTTTCTCTCCAAGAAGAGCTCGCGATCACCAGTTTTCTTGGCCAACGCAAGGGCTGCCTCATAGAGATAATCTATCTCTTGAAGTTTAAGCTGTTTTGTATTTACTTCTTCGAAATTGATGTAGTGCGCATTTTCTGTCGCATCGCTATTAGACATCTACAACCACCTCTCAATTCGATATTTTAAGGTTTTGTTAGATGCTTGTCAAACATAGATGTGTATAATTGCTGCTAGACATCAGTATTCAATTCATATTCGTGTGCTTTGCAAAACTGTAATAACTAATCCACAACAATCTTATGGCGTAAAATCTTACGACTCGAATTCTTTTCAAACTCTTGATCTCTCAAAATTATTTCTGAGAGAAGTCTGTAACGTCTCGCCTCTTTGTTATAGCTGTCTTTCAGTTGTTTAAAGTATTCGGTATTCCCAAGATATTCTTCTACAGGAAATACATAGGCGACTAATCTATCATTTTTTTCTAACACAACTACTTCTGCCACAGCGTCATCACGTTCAAGTACCTGCTCAATTTCCTCAGGTGAAATATTCTCGCCATTAGACAGAATAATTAAGTTCTTTTTTCTACCGGTAACAAACAGATAGCCATCTTTATCCAGATGCCCTAAATCACCAGTAGCAAATTCTCCCTCGAACAATACATCAGCCGTCGCTTTTTCATCTTTATAATATCCGGCAAATATATTAGAGCCTTTAACAAAAATTTCGCCATCTTCTGCGATACGAACCGTATTACAACTCAAAGGTGTGCCACAGCTTCCCATACGTGTCTCAAGGAGTTTTTCGGTCGCGACAACTGGAGAGGCCTCGGTTAAGCCATAACCATTAATGACAGTGATGCCGATTTGGCTAAAGAACTTGATGTGTTCAGGATTAGGCGGTGCACCGCCACATATCATTTCCACAAGATTTCCACCTAATTGATTATGAATATCTTTAAAAAGCTTTCTGCGCACATCAATTCCTAATTTCAGCAGCAGACCACTGAGTTTCAATGCGAATGCAAACTTACGCGTAGCCTTTTGCTTACGAATTCCACCCCAGATGCGTTTGTAAAAGAAAACCAGAAACATGGGGACAATTGCAATTGCATGCGGT
>CAZNNL010000024.1:18296-30039 GCA_964574395.1 uncultured Oscillospiraceae bacterium
TGCGGTACCTGAAGTATAAAAAATTGCTGCTGGCTTAGCTGCATCAATAACTATTGCATCGTAAGCCTTGTTACCTTCTAAGCGTAGTTGGCGCCCTTGCTCGATTGAGTCATCCATTTCATCAAGTCTAAATAGTTCAAAATCAGGATTTTCAGCAATAAAGTGTTCAGATTGGTATGCGCGTAAGTTTTTGTAGTGTTCTTCTGAGCAAAAAACCGCTGAACTATCGCTATGTTGTAGCAAATCTAACACAAGGTCCATGTGAAGTGCAGCGTCAAGTGCTACTGCTACGTTTCCAGAACTAGTTATGGCAAAATAAGCAAGCAGTCACTCATATGTGTTTCCGCTTAAGATGGCAATATGTTTCTCTCTATAGCCTTTTTGAAGCAAGGTGCTAGCGATTGCGACCACTTCTTCGTGAAAATTCGAAAAAGTTTTTGTTTGAATAGCATTTGCTGCTGTTCGAAACTGAAAGGCTACCTGATCAGCAGCAGAATCTGCACGTGACAAGAGTAAATCTCTCATATCTAGGACGGGTTTAAGATTTTTTCCACCAAGCGCATTGTACTCCATGTAACTGGTCTCCTAACGTATTGATTAAACTATATACTTCTACTTTACCTTACTAATCCTATCATGAATTATGGCGTTAGATTTAACAAGATTTAACACGAATTAAACATGCTTTAGTACAGGATAAAGAATACTAAGCGATTATGGTAAAGTTACTACAGGAGGAAGTACTGATGTTAGATATAAAGCAACTCATGATTTCTGAACAAAAGCCTTTCCCGAATAGTGTTTTTCCTGTGCTGATTTATCCGCAAGTGTTTGAAGCCCAAAATGGTTTAGCGGATTTTAGTGGTCTTTTTGCCAGTAATAATTGGCAAGGAATATGGGAGAACGGAGTTTATGGTTTCCATCATTTTCATGCCGATGCGCACGAGGTACTTGGCTGCAGGCGTGGATGGGTCAAAGTACGCTTGGGAGGTCCGCTGGGGCGAGGCGTTGTGCTAAATCAAGGCGATGCAGTGCTTATTCCTGCCGGAGTTGGCCACATGCGCATGGATCAGTCACCTGATTATAGTATCGTAGGGGCTTACCCTCCCAAGCAGTCGCCGGATTTACAGCGTGGAGAGGCAGGTTATTTTGAGGAGATGAAGCTTCGTGTTGCTGCAGTTGCTTTGCCAAAATGTGACCCCATAACTGGTAGCGAATCCTTTTGGAAAGCATCAATTAAGCTTTAAGGCTAGAGCTGCTATACTTTAAGCTGAGGTAACACCTATGAACCACATTATTCTTACAGGCCAGCACAATACGGTCAAAATCTTCACGACAGAACTGGAACAGACAGCAAGAGAGCAGATTGAAGCGCTACTTGACCAAGCATTCACGGCTGGGTCAACAATTCGCATCATGCCCGATGTGCATGCCGGCGCTGGTTCGACGATTGGTACAACGATGACAATCAAGGATAAAGCCGTTCCGAACATGGTGGGCGTCGATATCGGCTGCGGCATGGAAACTGTGCGGCTTGCCGAAAAAAACATCGACCTAGACCGTTTGGACCGACTGATTCATAGTCGCATCCCTGCTGGCTACAATATCCGCAAACGCAAGCATCACTATATTGATCAAATAGACATCGCAGCTCTACGTTGTCGTGACGGTGGCAAAAATGATAAAAATCTAAAACTCGACCGGGCAGGGCTTTCAATCGGTACCTTGGGTGGCGGTAATCACTTTATCGAAGTAAACCAAGATGAGGAAGGAAACTTATACATTGTCATTCATTCAGGTTCCAGACACTTGGGGCTTCAGGTTGCACTCCATTATCAGAAGCTTGCAGGGCGTATGAACTCACATTTACCCCCGGATTTAGCTTATCTCGAAGGAGAGGCGTTAGAGGATTATTTGCATGACATGCGAATTATGCAGCGTTTTGCCAAAATAAATCGTAAAGCGATGATGGATGAAATCGTCACCGGTATGCGTGTAGAGGTGCTTGAGAATTTCACAACCATCCATAACTATATTGATTTGGAGTCGAAAATTTTACGCAAGGGTGCGGTTTCGGCAAAAGCAGGTGAAAAAATCCTTATTCCCATCAACATGCGAGACGGCTCGCTTATTTGTGTTGGCAAAGGCAACCCCGAGTGGAACATGTCTGCCCCGCATGGCGCAGGTCGCGTGATGTCCAGACGCGAGGCGAAACGTACATTGAGCCTAGACGAACTCGTAGCAGAGATGGACGGCATCTATAGTTCAACTTTGAACCGTAGCATACTAGACGAAGCGCCTTCTGCCTATAAACAACTTGATGATATTCTCCCCTTCATCGGCGATACTGTGGAAGTCCTCAAACAAATAAAACCGCTCTATAATTTTAAATCTGCGGGTAATTAGCCTGCGGACACGCTGCTATTTAATCCTTAGTTAATATTCACAGTGTATTATTAAACTTACAAACACAAGATTTCATTGTGCTTGGAGGTATCTATTAACGGAATGAGTGATTTTGCAAAATCGATATCAGACATCTTTGATGGCGGTCTCAAGTTCATCAGCGCGATCTGGGAGACAATAAAATCCATCTTTTCCTTTTTGTTTCCCTACCTCCTTGTGGCCTACATTTTATGGGTAATTGTGAGCACAATAAGAGCCTACAAAAAGGCCAACACGTACGCCAAAGAACGCGGCTACAAAGATCGTCAAGACTATTTGGACAAGGTTTGGCGGCCCAGACGTAAGGCGCGAAAGCTGGCCAAACAAGAGCAGAAAATGCAAAATCGTGCCTTAACAGCTGAGCAGAAAAGCTTGATAGATGCGGAAACGAAGGCTTGGGCGGATGAGTCGATTGGGGCGTTGGATGGTTTTGCCAACGAACCCTATCAACAGCAACTTGCTCTGCAGATAGAAACGATGAAGAGACACAAGCTTCGTCGCAGTTTCCTGTTTATCCCTGATCCTACCATGAATGAACTGCATCATGAGATTGAACTTTCGGATGACGGAAAAGTCGAACGCGGGCTGACATCCGTTTTTGGTAAAAGCCAATATATTTGGACTTCGCATCCTACTGGCAAAACGGTCGCCGAGCAAACACTCCCCCTTTCGGAAATCCAAATTTCACTTGCTAGCGGACGCTATGATAGTGAAAGCAATCAGTTCAACTGCATTAACTGCGGTTCACCGTTCTCGAATCTAAATGACGACGTCCTCCACTGCCCGTACTGCAAAGGCATCAGTTATCGTGAAGATTACAAAAATCTCATGACACAGTTAAATGTCTTTGCTTTCAACACAATTCAAAGACTTGAAACGAAGCTTTCTTCTTTTCTGATACGGTTCGCGGTTATTTTTGCTTTTATTATCGTACTTTTGTTTTCTATTTACTCTCTCGCAGTAGCCTTTGCCTCTGACACAGTGAATGCAGGAACGGCTGCGCTGTTTCAGCGTCTTAGGGCGCTGATACCCAGTTTGGACGATATTTTTCTTGCTTTAGGCATTAACAATCCAACCGCCAGGCAGTGGCTCAGGTGGATTCCAGCTATCTTCCTGTTGGCGAGCCCAAACATCATTTATAAAATCAAAACGATGTTTAGTGAAAGAAAATATAAAATTGAAAAAGAAATAGACTTGGAAATTGCGCAGCGTCAAAATGCAATAGCAAAGTTAAAGCGTCTTGATCCACTCTTTTCCATCGATTTGGCAAAATCGGAAATGCTCATGATGTTCAAAGCCATTCGCCTACAAACGGACCATGAAGGTCGTAAAGTTTGGGGTATTTACACCGATCCCCAACACCGCAATGCTATGCAAGCTTACTTCCAAACTCAACCCACGGCTGTAGACGTAATTATCAATCAAGTAATATTGGACCGTGTCTGGTCTGAGGATTCTGCTAAACCCTATCTTAGTTTTTACATAAGTTATGCATTGCTTGTAGAGAGTGACTGTCAATTTAGTCTTCAAAGTGATGAAATATCCATTACCTTAACACGCAACATTAACGGACGCACAGTTCTCTTAGATCGCGAAGGCAAAGCTGAATGTCCAAACTGTGGTGCGGCTGTACTATTGTTAACCCAAGATACCTGCCATTACTGCCAAACAGCTTTCCACCGAGACGAAATGTATTGGCGAATCTTTGATTTAGCAAAAGCTACGCACATACCTCACATTGACCCTGAGGCTGAAGGTAGTAGACGCAGCACTTTTAGAAAGGCGACACAAACGCTCAGAGAATCTATTGGGCGTTAAATTATCTGTTGCTAATTAAAATGTCAACTCAGTTTCCAAAGTGCATGTAGTTGCCAATAAAAATAGGTGAAGAGCAAACCACACAATAGAACAATTGTAAAAACAGCCTTTGCTCGTTCTTGGCGGATTGTTTTTCTGCTCAACACCTATCGTAAGAGTGCAAGTAAGGACATAAGCGCAGCAACTGCAATTAAACCGTAAAGTAGATACTGCCAAATCAGGTTTGCTGAAGGCGTGTAGTTTATGAGTCTACTAATAAGAACTAGTGAGTTGCTTACGAAAAGAAGAATCAAGCTGCAGCTTAGATAATTCCAGCGTCGTAATGTTTTTGCAGCCTCTATTTGTTCAGCTTTTATAGTACGACGCTTTTGTAAGCGTGAGACGATGAGACCTCCGAACAAGAGCGTCAGCAAGGCATAGATTGCGCCTAAAGCGAAAAAAGCTAAGATGCTGAGTGAAGCCAAGGCTGCAGTGCCAGAGATTCTCAAGAGATCTCCGTATGGCATTATCAAGCGGAAATACTTGGTATTTTCTTCTACACTCCAATTGCTGTAAGGTGCGAAGACATAATCCGCTAAGGTACTTGAAGGCATCAATTGCGAGCGATAAAAAGAATATGGACCAGACATAATCGTTCTAGCGCTGATGTAAAATCCGGCTGGGTAATTTGACGTGGCGTGTGTGGTGGCGGCCTCGTTTTTGCCAAAAATAAGCTGAGGAAGCTCGAAATTGAAATTATATTCTGCCGCCTGATTCGTCATGATCACCATGCCAAGGCCGTTTTTCGGATCTATGAGTAAATGGCTAGAACAGCCCACGGTATTGCCGGCATGCCCGAAAACAGGTTCCTGAAACTGTAAGACCCAAAGCCCATGCGCATTGACAGGCTTATGCGTCGCATGATGCAAAACTGTGGGGGTGAAAAATGTATCAAGGGTCTCTGCTTTGGCGAAGAGCGCACTCTCCTGCCCTGTTTTCGGTAGCAGCGCTTGGGCAAACGTAAGCATGTCTTCCACCGTACCGGTAACAGAGCCGGCAGGATAAAGCGGAACATACCAAGGTTCTGGAGACAGCGGTTGTGCCTGAGCATCATAGGTCATCAGCTTTTGGCGCTGCTCTTTTACCCACAGATTATCTGAATAGTCGAAAGCAATCGCAGTATGCTGCATGTCTAGAGGCTGAAATATATGAGTGTTGACGTAACTTGAATAGTCCATACCACTAATCTTTTGTACCACCAGAGCGGCCAAAGCTGTGCCCCAATTTGAGTAAGCCGACACTTCACCTGGTGGATATATTTGCTCTGGCTGGTCATTTAGAAGCACCGTTTCTAGATCAGCTACCTGTGTAGAGTCCCGCACAAAAATGTCCGTTATATCATCGGCAAAACCACCTTTGTGGTGCATCAAATCAAGCATCGTCACCGGCATCTGATATTCCAATTTGCTTGCTGTTTCGCCCAGATAATCGCGGACGTCTTTCTGCAGATCAAGTTTACCCGCTTCCCAAAGCTGCATAGCGCTGACCCAGACTAGAAGCTTACTGACCGAGCCCCACTCAAAGACTGTATTTTCATCAACTTTCTGTTTTTTCTCAATGTCGGAATATCCGAAATGTTGCTGGTAGAGCACACTCTCACGATTGAAAACAGCGACGGCTAAACCTGCCATGCTCTCTTCATGCTCTTGAACATAGTTAGTGATTATTTCTTCAATGTTTGTAGTGTTAGTTAAGGGTTTCGCAGAATCAGCCAGAACGTGTGTGGTTGTTCCGAGCATGCTTAAGCAGAGTATTACGATTATTAAGAATACGGGTTTATTCTTCATATACGGCGGTCATTCCTTCATGTTGGAGGTGGAAATTATAATTGCCGCATTATATCAAAATGATGTTAGATGTGTGTTAAGCCGGTGCCAGTATCAAGAACTCGAGCTTTTCACGGGCTGGTTATAACCCACGCGTCATTGTAAACTAATACCCATTATTTTCGCAGCAATCATCACAGTAAGAGCACCTACTAAAAGCGGCAAAAAAGTCAGCAAGCAGCCATAGGCAGCATCTTTTCTTGTTATTTTTATCACGTTAAATGACCTCGACGGTCTGTTAATCCAGTAAACCGTGAGTGTTTCAGGAGGATTAGATCGATCAACAAACCTATGTTCGTAGCGCTTTCCATCAATAAAAAACTCATATTTAGCTGTGTTATCGCCATCCTCAAAGTATCCACTATAAGAGACACGAATCCTCTTCGCCTCTGCATAATTACCTAGGCGCACGGCCTTTTCCATCTTACGATCTCTAGGTTCCTTACCGTATAAACCCATACGCCAAAATAAAACATATGTAGAAACCATTGCCACTATGCCAATAACTCCAAAAATTAATTTTTCTATTTCCACGCTTAGCCTCCCTTATTATTGTTCTTCAGGCTTTATATTATCAATCTTAGGTTAAATCTTTGTAAAATTGCTTTTGGCAAAAAGAATTGTGTATAGCGGTCCTTCTAAATTGCTGATTAGCACAGGATTGCACATAAAAATACCGAATGACAGTTTCACATCAATCACTCGGTACTAAATTGCTTGGGGTTGTGGGTGCGTTTGAAAACAGTAGGTATTTCCAAAATGGAAATACCCGTTATTTTAACGAAACTAGATTATTCATCCAACAGTTCCCTACCTTTTTCTGTCGTCCTGTACCGCTGATTTTTACTTGTTGGTGTATTCGGCAATTTCATTTCGAGCAATTGCTCTTCCAGTAAGGGCTTCAAATATTCATTCGTAAAGTGCGAACGATTTTTCAGGCCCAAATAATCTTGCATTTCGATTCTAGACCTTGGAACCATACAGTACTTTAAAATGATCAGTTTTTTATCTTGTACGGTGTCTTGTATGGTGTCTTGTTCGGACTCTTTGTGGGTTGTTGCTTTCAGTTGCTTCGAAACAATCTCCAAAAGCGCCCAAAGCGTAAACTCTATAAATACTCCCGAGTCATTATTCTTTTGAGCTTTTTGAATAGCCTGATAGTATAAAGAATACCGAGCGATCACATCAATCACTCGGTACTTATTTGGCTAAGGACGGAGTCGTTGATACAAAGCAACAGAATTACATATAGCCGAATTTAAGCAGTAACATTATCGCAATTCCCGTGAAAAGCAATGCTCCGTAAAATAGTACGATTGACCATGATTTCAATGCTCGCATATATTCTTTGAAACGTGCACATCTCGTTTTGCCTTCACGGTAACAGCTAAGTGAAAAGGGAACTGCGACATTGGGGTTTGATATGATCTGATTATATAACTGACGATATCTACGCTCATTTGTTAAATATCCAGCATCCAGTAATGCCAAAATAAAAGTTGCTATCATTCCTAAAGCCGTAACCATAATGCTTTTGTTGGCAATCGCATATCCATATGCCGCAGTAGCAATGGGAAGCAACCAAGTCTTTGAATTAGATGATGTTCCTGCCATTCTATTAATAATATTTTGGATAAAGGACAGATGCTGGCGGCGATCTTCTGCATTAAATTGAGAATCTCCCGAGAGAGTAATAGCAGCTCTAAGCTTTGCCAGAGTTGCATCCTTCTCTTGATCAGAATAGCCTGTCTCTTCAGGCCAAAAATCTTTGATTGCATCATTTTCCCAACGAGGAAGCACATGCACATGCACATGAGCGACTGTTTGCGAAGCGGCAGCACCATTTGACTGAATAATGTTAATCCCATCAGGATGTAATGTATCGTTTAGGCTTATTGCAACATGTTGTGCAGTAACCATTAACGACTTAATCTCATATTTAGTAAGATCCGTAAAGCTCGTAACATGTCGAGTTGGGATAACTAGGCAGTGCCCAAGGGTAGCAGGATCTTTCGGAAAAAACACGACAACATTTTTAGTTCGAGCCACCTCGCGAACTTTAGGATCATTACCATCTACAATAGTGCAAAATGGGCATTTATGTCTGTTACTCATGGACGTGTATATCCTTGTTCAATCCATTTTGATAGATTTTGCTTAATATCATTGTATTTTTCTTTTGAATCCCATCCTTGAGGTGTAAATATTGGAATTGGCCAATATCGTTTCTCAAGAAACGGATCTTGTCCTTCCTTGGAAGTGTTCCCATTTTCATCTTTTAGACCATGAATCTTAATCCCAAGTAGTGGTTTACGAAGTTCCCAAGCACGCTCAATTTCATATTGAACCCAATTACGAGAAGCTGTTTCAGAACCAATAAGTACTACAACCGCACGTTTGTATTTCATTTGGTTATCAATCCAGTTTTCAATTGCTTCATCTGTCTTATAGCGAACCTTTTCCCATTCTTGTGCCCCAACGGAGTCAGTATTATCAACAACTCCTATATTACGAATTTGTTGTACTCGCCAGCTATCATTGTCATAATGAAAACTATAAAAAACTGCCATTGCAATTCGTTCCTTTCTAATTAGTAACTATAACTAAGTCTCCTAAATTTACTTATCACCAGCGTGTTCTCTAACAGCGTTATAACTTTCTTCTTGTCAAATTTATTACTGTTTCATTCAATAATAATGTTAACCAGCTTCTTAATAAAATCCCTTTGCGTTTTTTCCGATTTCATCATTTCTTTAATTTCGCAGCCCCAAACGACTACTACATTTATGCCCAGGTCTTTGAGCTTTTTATAGTTCTTTTTATCTCTTTCCGCATTCCCTGTCAGTTTTTCTTTCCAAAAATCGTAATTGGTTTTTGGAATAGTTGAAAGCTTACAACCTTCATGCATGTGCCAAAAACATCCGTTAACAAAAATTGCCGTTTTATGCCCGGGAAGATAGATATCGGGTTTTCCCGGAAGATCTTTATAGTTGATTCTGTATCGAAGCCCTTCGTGCCATAAAAGTTTTCTCAAATAGACTTCGGGCTTGGTGTTTTTGCTCTTAACCCGGGCCATATTTTCACTTCTGGTCATGGGTTTCTTTCTCGCACTCATTTAAATCTTACCTGAAGATTCAGTTTGATAAAATCTTCTCCGTTTTCTCGGTAAACTGTCCCGAAGTCATGCCTTGAAGTCGAGGCCGTTTCGTATTTGGTATTGTTTAGAAGATATTCTTCAAAGTAGTTTCGATTGTATATGTGATAAGCGAGAACATTACCCTCGTTTGTAACGACTATGTAACCGCCGGTAGCTTCATCAATACCGTCCCAGACTGTAGCCGGCTTCATACCTAAGGCCACAGCTGTCAGGAATTTTTTGAATTTATACTTGTAAGCATTGACATTACCGTAATTCATAGGGTTTTCCAGTTCAAGTTTCTGAACCATCTCACGGCAATGATTGATACCATCACGATAAAAATATAAAAGTGTTTCTGCCAGTATCTTATCCATAGAGCTGTCTATCAAAATAAGATTGTCACTAAAAGTCCTATTTTCCATCGAATGATATCTAAGATGACCGTTTTCGCGGTTGATTTTTTCAATTCTTCCCCGTATATCCGTATGCTGTCTTCCTCCCGCTACCTTATATATTTCATTTGCCTCTTGCAGCAAGTATGAACAGTCATGAACAATTCGGTAAATGAAGTTAGTAGTTTTACCGGCATTTAGGAGGGTCGGAGCCGAGCCCAATTCTGACTTAATTGAAAAGCCTACGACGGGACTGTAGCCTGTGTTAATATCAACAATTTTCATTGTAATGTCGCTCTTATCAGGGGTAGGGGCTGATAATTTATAGCAGAGAATTTTATCCATAAAAGCTTGAGTTTTTTCTATTGAAAAGGAAGCACCCTTGGACTTTCTGATTTCTTCCAATAACACTTCAGACTCTTTGTCAAAATCTATCCTGCCAACTTCTTTAACTTGTTTCCCGTTTATATATATCTGAATAACGTCTCCGGTCGAATATTCTTTAATTTCACCTTTGGTCTCTTCCCTGATTATCTTAATAATCGGAAAATAAATATTCTCCAATTTATTTAGCTCACCATCGGCTGCATAGACTTTACCGTCTGCCAGAAGCCTTAAGAGCACATATATCTCAGACCATTCTCCTCTGTTTCCGCTAAGCATTATTTACCTCCATGCAAAAGCCATCTGCTTATATTCTCCGGTTCCTTCAGACTCAACTGCTTTCCCTTCCAATTGCTTCTTGATTTGTTTAGCAATCTCTTTTATCACCGGAACAGTTACAGAATTTCCAAATTGTTTATATAGGTGAGTATCTGCAACAACAAGCTTGAAATCATCGGGGAAGCCTTGTAATCTTGCCCATTCCCTGGGTGTCATTCTTCTGATGTACTCTCCGTTCACTTTGCCTTTTATATGAGTTACAGGCGTAAAATCCGTCAACCTGTCATCAACAATTAAATTTCTTTCTCTACCCATTCCGCCACAGACAAGTGCTCCGGCAATTGAATCGTGTTCTCTGATTTCGTAACCGAAGCCGTTGCCTTTTGCTTCATGTCTTTTTTTGTGTTTTCTCAGAGATTCCAAATACACTGTAGACAGGTAGTACTTTGTCGAAGTTTCGGTATCTTCAAGAATATCTCCAATCACTTTTGTGTTGTCAGTTTTTTCAGGAAATCTGAAGCCAAGAGGTGCAATGTCATTTCTGAAAGCAACAATATAGATTCTTTCTCTGTTTTGAGGAACCCCAAAATCTTTACTGTTTAAGACTTTATTGAAAACGGTGTATCCCAGATCGGTCAAAATAGCTTTTATGACTTTGAACGTACGCCCTCTATCATGATTGACCAGATTTTTAACATTTTCAGCAAAAATCACCTTCGGTTGATGATGTTTCGCTATCCTGGCTACATCAAAAAACAAGGTGCCCCTTGCGTCATCAAAACCTTTTCTTTGACCTGCAAGGGAAAAAGCTTGGCAAGGGAAACCTGCAAGCAAAATATCATGAGCGGGGATATCTTTTTCATCGATTTTTGTGATGTCCCCGGCTATTTCTAAATTGTGCCCAAAATTGGCATAATAAGTTTCTTGAGCCTTTTCGTCCCATTCACTAATAAATACCGTTTCAATGTCATCTTTAAATGCCTGGTCAAATCCCAGTCTGATGCCACCTATTCCGGCAAATAAATCGATTGATTTATACATCCTATCTCTCTCTTTCATACTCAATGATATCCTCTATTTTGCAGTCAAGCTTATCGCAAATTCTTTCCAGAATTTCCAGCCTTACATACTCATTTTTTCCCATTCTTGAAATAGTAGAAGGCCCTGTTTCAATGAGATTTTGCAAATCACCCTTATTCATATTCCTATCAATCAACATCTTCCAAAGCCTGTTATAAGAAAAACCCATTTGGCTCACCTTTTCTATTTCTTCAGATAGTTTTTGTACACTTTGAAGTATACCGGATAGAAGGGCAACAATAAAGAGTGAAAAAAGAAAAACATTTTTTGGCTACGCCCCTCTCATAAACACAGGTGTGTAGCAGCTTGTAGCAGGATTTTATATAGAGCCTCCTATTTCG
>CAZNNL010000025.1:0-9193 GCA_964574395.1 uncultured Oscillospiraceae bacterium
TTGTTCAATTATGCCAAAGTTCTTTTGCTAGACGAACTAAATCACAGATCGTCCACCATTGCGGTTGATTTGGCGTATGCAGTAGATTTAGCTTCAAAGAAGTCCGTTTTGATGAGGTTAGCGTCACTATACTGACTGATCCAGGACATGGAAGCTGGTTCTTTTTGGTTTTCGCTAAAGAGCGGTTCAAAACCAAGATTTTGACAACGTAGATTTCCTAAATACTGAATGTAGTCGGTTACCATCTGTTTATTTAAGCCTTGGATGTTGTCGCCGATGACATAATGGCCCCAGGCGATTTCTTGCTCAACACCTTCTCTAATCATGCCACGATACATTTCGACTTTTTCGTCGGTGAAGAGGTCAGGTTGCTCTTTGCGGAGCTCTTGGATGATGCTGCGGAACAGCCACAGGTGGGTGTTTTCGTCGCGGTTGATGTAACGGATTTCTTGGACGGAGCCGGACATTTTGCCATTACGTGCAAGATTATAAAAGAACATAAAGCCCGAATAGAAGTATACTCCTTCAAGAATGTAGTTGGCCATCAAGACTTTCGTGAATGTTTGAAGGTCGTGCTTGGTCTGGAATTCTTGATAAAGATCGCCAATAAAGCGGTTACGACGCAGCAGGTGCTCATCATCGCGCCACTGATAAAGAATGTCAGTGCGTTCGTTGGGGGAGCAGATTGTGTCCAGCATATAAGAATAGGATTGGCTGTGAATCGCTTCTTGATAGGTTTGAATATTAAGACACAAGTTGACTTCATTCGCTGTGATGAATTGGCCTAAATACGGTAGATTGGCGGTTTGGATACTATCCAGGAAAATCAAGAAGGACAAAATTTTGTCATACGCGACGCGTTCTGCTTCTGGCAAAACCCGATAATTCTGGATATCGGCATTCATATTAATTTCTTCCGGAATCCAGAAGTTGTTCATTGCCTGACGATACCAATCGCTTGTCCAGCTGTAGCGCAGATTATTAAAGTCATTCAGATTCGTTGGATTGCCCGCGACCATTCTGCGCTTGCTTAACTCTATGTCCCCTTGTGGATTAAAGAGTATCTTTACATTGAGTTCCATGTCCATTTTCCTTCCGTAACTGTTTTCTTAGGCATTATGCCGAACAAGATTCACATTCTTCTACTTCTAGGGCTAACGAGCGACAATAGTAGATTGTTTTGACGCCACTTTCCCATGCCAATAAATAATACCCTAAAATCTGTCTAAATGAGAGGTCCTGAGTCACGTAAAGGTTAAGTGATTGTGCTTGGTCGACGTGGCGCTGTCTAATGCCACCTGCACGCACGGACCAACTTTGATCTACTTGATGAGCTTGTTTGTAGAGCCAGAATGTTTCGCGGTTTAGATCCGGGGCTACGCGAGGGACGATGGCGCCTTTCTTTTCTTCCAAGAAGTAACGCTTCATGACAGGGTCTAGGCCTGCGGTTGTGCCAGCGATAATCGAGGTCGAAGAGGTGGGGGCGATTGCGATGAGGTAGGCGTTGCGCATGCCCTGATTTTTGACGTTTTCGGCTAAGGTTTTCCAGCGGTCGCTGGTGTAATCGCGTTTCGTGAAGTAGTCACCGTTTTGCCAATCCGATCCTTCGAAATGGGCGTAGCTACCCTTCTCGGCTGCCAAGTCAGAGGAAGCTTCGATAGCGGCAAAATTAATATTCTCAAAGATTCTATCAACATAGGTAAGATGTTCTTCGCTCTCCCAACGTATGCCTGCCTTGGCCAACATATGATGGTAACCGGAAATCCCTAGGCCCAGCGAACGATAGTGCTGATTGGTGTGCTGCGCGTAGGGTGTTGGATAGAAGTTGAGGTCAATGACGTTGTCCAGAGCACGGATAACGGTGCGGACAATTCCGCGCAATTCTTCTTGATTTTCCACGTCGATATGGCCGAGTACCAAAGATGCCAAGTTACAGACGACGAAATCGCCTGGTTTGGTGGTTTCAACAATGACTGTATCACCGTTTTCATCTTTGATTTCCATCGAGACACGTTCGATTTCGGACATGTTTTGAGCGATCTCGGTGCAGAGGTTGGAGCAGTAAATCATGCCTTTGTGGGGGTTCGGATTCATGCGGTTGACGTGGTCGCGGTTAAACACAAACGGTGTGCCGGTTTCCACGGCAGACTTGAGCACAAGGCGCACGATATCTTTAACCGGGATGACACGTTTGTTAATGCGTGCATCATTCACACAATCTAGGTATTTAGTAGTCCATTCCTCACCATACGAATCTTCGAGATTGTATCCTTTGATGGTGCGAATTTCGTGGGGATCAATTAGGTACCAGTTGCCTTCCATGTTGTCGCGTACTTGTTCCCAGAAATAATCAGGGTAGCACACAGCGGGAAACACGTCGTGCGCTTTCATGCGGTCGTCGCCGTTATTGGTGCGGAGTTGCAAAAACTCTGGTAAGTCACGATGCCAAACATCTAGGTAAACTGCGACTGAACCTTGACGCATGCCAAGTTGGTCAACTGCGACGGCAGTGTCATTGGCAAGTTTGATCCAGCGAATGACACCACCTGCTACACCTTGGAAGCCGCGGATGGAGGAGCCAATGGCGCGTACTTTGCCAAAATAAAGACCCATACCGCCACCAAATTTTGAGACCTGCGAAAAGTTGGTGATGCTACGATAGATACCATCGAGTGAATCGGGTACCGTGTCGATAAAGCAGGAACTGAGTTGATAATAAGGCTTACGCGCATTTGACAAGGTCGGGGTCGCCATCGTCACTTGCAGCCTGCTCAAAATATCGTAGAACTTACGCACCCAAGACATGCGTTTGCTGCCTTCTTCCTTCATCGCTAGGTGAAGCGAAATACCAAGGAACATTTCCTGTGGCGTTTCAAAAGCACGGTGCATATGGTCAGAAATAACATAACGTCTGGATACTAAGTCGAAAGCAGAATAGGTGAAAAGATCGTCACGCTTGTTGTCGATTAATTTGTAGGCTTCAAGTAATTCATCATCCGTGTAACTTTCACGGATATATTTACCATAAAGTCCATCCTTCTCTAAGTAGGCAATTTTTTCGGCAAAATTATGAATCCCAAACTCATCACAGCGTTGTGTAATCTTATTGTGATAATTAAGCACAGCCAATCGACTTGCAATATACTCCCAGCGTGGAGCTTCTTGTGTCGTCAATTCTGCAGCCGCTTTGATTAGCATGTTCATGGATTCATCATCCGTTAAGCCGACTTTATGGAAGGCTTCAAATTTGGCTAGGAGGAATTCTAGACTGTAAGCACTCTCGGGAAAATCTTCTTGAATCTCTTCAAGCTTTTCTGATAATCCTGGCGCCGCCACCATGCGCTCAATACTACCTCTTAATAGGCGTCTGGCAGCACGTTGCGAACGGTATAAAATGTAGTTTTTTACTACTTTATAATAAGCATTGGACATCAAGACTTCTTCTACGATGTCTTGCACACGCTCAACTTTTAAACCGCTTTTCGATTCAGGATCCTCTTTAATACGCGCTTCAACTTCAGCCGTAAGCGTGGCTAAAGTCTCCTCGCTAGCCTCTTCCGAAGTGGCTAGAAAAGCCTTCTTCATCGCCAACGTAATTTTACTTGCGTCGTATACTTCAGTTTGGCCGTTTCTTTTCTCAATATTCATAGCTATTCCCCCATCGCGTCTTGTCATGACGTCTTAGAAATCAACTCTGTATGCCTAAATAATTATGTTTCGGAAATTGAAATTCGCTTCAGAAATATCAATATCTTGTGTTTTATTGAAGATAGGGCATCTAGATGTAGTGGTTTGTCTATTTTAACAGACAGGGGGTTTGTTGCAAGCCTTGAAAGCCACTATTTTGAACTGACATAGAATTGTAATGTTGGTGTTGGGTTGGGGTGGTTGGGCGGGCCCCGAGAGCGTCAAAACTGTCCGCGGCTTGGTGGACAAATTAAACTCTTCAAAGATTGATTGCATGCGCATCAGTACGTATTATGTAAGGAAGAAAGATGAAATCGAAAGGGCTACCTAATGCGATTCTTAAACAAGCCGGACTAGAATAAATAGAGGGGAAAATCATGTTAGTAAGCTATCCAGCAATATTCTACAAAGAGAAAGACACAACAGGTTATACAGTTATGTTCCCAGATTTACCCGGCTGTATCTCCTATGATGAGGATAAAAACAGCGCGCTTTCCATGGCTCAAGAAGCTTTAGGCCTATACTTATACGACTATTTTCTTGAAAACAAACTTCCTAACTCTTCTAATATTCAGGAACTACTGCTTGAAAGCGATGATGAAGAATCATTTAAGCTAGAGCAATCCTTTACATCACTTGTCGGTATCGATATGGCAAAATATTCAGCAGATTTTAGTAAAAAACAATACGAAAGATCATAACTTTACCAGCTTGGCTTAACACCAAAGCCGAAGCTGCAGGTATTAATTTTTCACAAACACTGCAAGACGCACTAAAGAAAAAACTCGGCTGAAATGCGCACTCCCCCCCAGAAGACAAAACTCAACTAAAAAGCCCCCCTGCATCTGCAGAGAGGCTCATAAAAGTCCTGAATGTTTGATTAGAGGATGGAACGGAATGGTACGTTTGGTTCATCCGTGAAGGCATCCTCGAAGCCGCGGCGATAGTGGTATTGGCGCATGTCTTTGTCGTTTGGATAAACGAATTTGCCGCCAACGTCCCAGATAAAGGGTTTGAATTTGTATTGTAGGACGTATTTTTTGTAATCGTAGAGCATAAGAATCTCTAGTGGATCGGCTTTAAAGTTAGTCCATACGTCGTAATGGAAGGGAATGACAACTTTGGTATCGAGGGCTTCGGCCATGCGAAGGATATCGATAGAGGTCATTTTGTCTTGGTTACCTGCGGGGTTTTCACCGTAGGAGCCGAGAGCTACGTCGATTTCATGGTCATTACCGTGCTTCTTGTAGTAAACAGAGTAATGGGAGTCACCGGAGTGATAGATGTTGCCACCCGGAGTTTTGATGATGTAGTTGACTGCTTTATCGTCCATGTCGTTGGGGCAGGTGTTGCGGATGTCTTCATCAGCGGTTACGAGACAGGTACGGTCAAAGGAATCCACGACCACAATCTCGATGTCCTTGATTTGAACAACGTCGCCAGGGCGAACTACTTTGATGCGGCTTTCAGGTACACCGTAGCTCAGCCATTTATTGGCGCTTTCTTGTGGACCAATGAAAGGTACATCGTCGGCGCAGTTCTGTATAACGGCAGCCGCAAAGAATGGATCAATATGATCATTGTGATAGTGGGTTGAGAGAACTGCATCAACAGTCGTAACACCGAATGGATCGTAAACGATTGGTGCTGCGCGCAAGTTGGGCTGAGTCAAACGACCACCAGTCATGTTTCTCATTTGATGGAATTCATCCATGTGTTTGGTTTTTTGTGAGCGCTTGCCATTACCGAACCACAGGTCAATTGCGATATTGGTGTTGTTTTCGGTTTTTACCCACAGTGCGGTACAACCTAGCCACCACATGGCAAAAGTACCGGGTTCTACTACTTCTGCATCAATTTCTTCATTCAGCCAGGTTCCCCATTCTGGGAAAGCGCCGAGTATCCAGTTTTCACGGGTAATGTCATCAATTTTTGGCATATTACTTCTCCTTCGTAGTATTGATTGCGTGAATTAGGTAGAGTAAAGAATACCGACCAAAAAAACACGCATCGGGCCGCTTATTATATGGCATTTCAGTCTTATGCTAAGACTATTGGAGCCAGAGTTTTAGTCGATCATTTCCTCGCCAAAACCACCATTGATTGCGTCAAGGATTTTTTGCAAATCTTCTACTTCATTCTCGCCTTCAACTTCAACAGTGATTTCATCGCCACATTTGATGCCGGCACCCATGAGCATGATGACACTCTTAGGATTCGTTTTTCTCTCGCCTTTAATCAAAGTTACTTTTGATTTCATTGGCTCAACGAGTTTGACTAATTCTGTTGCGGGGCGCAGATGTAAACCTGTTTTGTTTCTGACTTTAATGACTTCACTTACCATTTTGTTTCCTCCTATTGCTATTGCAGCTACACTATTTTCTTCTGCAATTGCTTGTTCTTTGTCATGGCAAAAACCATGCGGCTTATCTATATTTCAGTTTTAAGGGCTAGGCGCCCAAAACTTACTCAGTTACTTTATAGAGTGCAACTTCATCCGTTTCACGATTGGTTGCGATGATATAGTCAACACCTGCTTCTTGGAAAACAGCAACATTAGTCGGTCCTCTATCGTGATCCAGAACCTGTATGTCATACGTGGATGTTTCACTATTATATCGTATCGCTAACAAATCGCGATCGCCACGGCGGAAGCCTACGAGTGCTGTCGGCACGCCCTGTAACTCACCACTCCAAATCGCATGCAAAAACTCTAGTTCGCCCGGATACTCGTATACTTGTTCGTATTTCCCGTCGACAGGTTTGTAAATGCGCAGTGTCGCACCATGGAAAGGCCCGTAGGTCAAGAGTTCTTTGACGCCGTCGCCATCCAAATCTAATTCTGTACAATCACTTGTTGGCACATCCAATATCTGTTCAACGGTCCACTCGCCATCGGCTGTGCGAGGTGGAGCGACACGGAAAACGCCTTCTTCGGCAGTTACTAAACTACCTGGAAGTCCATCAGGCATGACGCAAGGACCGTAGCCATGATTCTTGGTTAAGCCGCCCTTTAATTCGGTCAACGGCAAGGGATTGTTTTCGTTATAGGGGCTCAGGTCGTCTGGTAATTCGCAGACGAATATTTTGCCAGGATGATTCCAGTCTTCTTTAAACTCATGGTCAGACTTCAAACAACATGCGATGAGATAGTTGCGTCCATTTACCGTTAGGATGTCGAAACGGTGCACAAACGGCAAAGGTGTTAGCGTTTTAATGTTCCAGCTATGTTCTTCGCTCAACGAGTTGACAGGCGCACCGGCTGCATCTACGGGTTCTGCGAGGATTAAATAAGCATCCTTGGAATCATTGGGTGAAAAGAATTTGTGCGTAGAAATAAATGCACCATTACTTCCAGGGACTTGTTTCATGGTCATGATACCGCCTGGTTCTGACCATAGTGTTTCGAGGTAATCACCGGCTAAGGTAAACCTTTGGCACTCGCCTGCTTTTTCAGTTGCTACAAGGAAAGAGCGTTCTCCGCCTGATTCAAGTACCGTAATGGCATAGCATTTCGGCAGGCTGGCGATGACTTTTTTCTCAAGATGCATAAGGTTGATTCCTCCTTAGTTCTGGCCATAATAGGCGTTGGGTCCGTGCTTACGTAAAAAATGTTTGTCTTTTATTCTGTCGGGAGCAGGCTCGACGGAAGGATTTATTTGTTCGGTCCAAGCGGCCATTTTCGCGACTTCTTCTAAAACAACGGCATTATGTACTGCTTCGTGTGCGTCTTTGCCCCATGAGAATGGCGCATGGTTAGCACAGAGTACGGATGGCAAATGCATGGGGTCAATGCCCTCGAACGCCTCAATAATCACGCTTCCGGTGTTAGCTTCATAGGCATCATCGATCTCTGCTTGCGTCAGACTTCTAGCACAAGGGACGCTACCATAAAAATAGTCAGCTTGTGTTGTGCCATACAAGGGAATACTTCTTCCCGCCTGAGCCCAAGCGGTGGCCCAAGGCGAATGGGTATGCACGATGCCACCAATATTGGGAAATGCGCGGTAAAGCGCGACGTGAGTAGGCGTGTCAGATGAGGGTTTGTAATTTCCTTCTACAACATTACCGTCCAAGTCCACGACTACCATGTCCTCGGCAGTCATGCCATCATAGGAGACGCCGCTGGGCTTAATAACCACCAGACCACTTTCACGGTCTATGCCACTTACGTTTCCCCAAGTAAAAGTCACAAGATTGTATTTCACTAAATCGAGATTGGCGGCCACTACTTCCTTTTTTAATGCTTCTAACATACTTGTCTCCATTTCATTAATCAGTAAATACGCTATCTAATTTTTCACGCAAGAATTTATTGGCAAAAGCAAGCTCGCCTCGCCAATCTTCCGCACCAATAAACCAAAACTCGCCTGTAAAGTAGCGCACGCCCTGGTCTTTCAGTTCTCTTAAACAAGCTTCATATTCCGTATGGCCCGTGCCAAAGGGAATCTCACGATAATGCCCGGGGATAGTCTCTTTAAGGTGTGTACCATAAATACTTCCACGCCCGCGCTTGATATCTTCAATTAAGTCATGGCCGTGCACGAGCGATGCATTCTTGAGATTACCAATATCTGGATAAACACCAAGATAAGGACTGCCAATCTGCTCAACATAATGCATTGCCTTGGAAACAGTATCCATAAATGGCGTTTCCATTGTTTCAAAACCGAGCGTTACGGATTTTTTCGCAGCCATTTCTACGGCGATACGTAGATTTTCGGCGAAATACTTTTCGCTTTCACTGTCGCCTTTTTCATAATAGACGTCATAGCCAGCCAATTGGATGATACGGATACCAAAGAAAATGGCAAAATCAATCGCTTTACCCATAATCTCCAAGCCGCGTGCTCGGACTTCCGGGTCGTGACTTCCTAGCGGAAATCTTCTGTGTCCGGACAGACACATGGAACTGATAGGAACACCTTCTTCAATGATTGCGTGCATCAGCTCGCGTTTTTCTTCGTCGGACCAGTCTAAACGCGCAAGTTTGGCATCTTTTTCATCGATACTTATTTCTACATGATCAAAGCCTGCGGCTTTGGCTGCTTGTAACTTTTCTTTCCAGCTTAGGTTATCCGGCATGGATTTTTCATAAAGACCTAGTTGGTATGATTTCATTGCAAACTACCTCAAATTCAATTTATCTAAGACCTTAGGCGAATAAAAGTCCGTTTCGGTATTAGGCTTGTTGTTTTGCCAGTAATGCTTTTACTTCTTCTGTTGTTGCACATTGCAAGATTGCTTGTGCGTTTACCTTAGCCTGCTCATATGTGAGGCTGCGAACTTTTTCTTTTACCAAGGGTGTTTCGCCTGCAGCCATAGAGAATTCGTCTAAGCCAAAGCCGAGCAGCATTTCGGTCGCGAGCAGGTCGCTGGCAAACTCACCGCACATGCCTACTTCAATTCCTGCAGAATGCCCGGCTTGTATAATTTCGTAAATGGCTCTAAGTACTGCGGGGTGATAGGTGTCATACAGGTGAGCGATGCGCTCGTTCCCGCGGTC
>CAZNNL010000025.1:9293-28493 GCA_964574395.1 uncultured Oscillospiraceae bacterium
ACATCAACGCGGTCCATACACATGCGAATGGCGCGGTAGCCCAAGAAGGGATTTTCTTCGACTGGGAACTCAAAATAGCTCAAGCCTTTGTCTCCGCCAATATCTAAGGTGCGAATAATCAGCTCGCCGTTCAGTGTCGTAATTGCTTCTTTATATACGTTGTATTGTTCTTCTTCAGTGGGGAATGCATCGCCTTCCATAAATAGGAATTCGCTGCGGAAGAGACCTACGCCATCCACATTAAAATGCAGCGCATTGCGGATGTCTTGTACGTTACCCACGTTAGCGTATGCTTTAATTTTGTGACCGTCTTGGGTAATGGGGGGTAGTTTTGATTGTTCTTCCAGTTGCTTCGCACGGACAGCAAATTCTTCTTGCTCACGCTTGAAGTTTGCTTGGAAGGCTTCGTCCGGGTTAACTGTAATTTCTCCAGTTGCAGCATTGAATGCAACCACGTCTCCAGGAGCAACGGCTTCCATAATGCCTGCTGCACCGACGAGAGCCGGGATACCCAGGCTTCTTGCCATAATACTGACGTGTGAGGTGGTACCACCTTTTTCGGTAATAAAACCTTTGACTAAATCAAGGTCTAAGTTGGCCGTGTCTGAAGGTGCCAAGTCTTCTGCGATGATGACGGAAGGTGTCTTCATGTCACCGAAACGATTGGTAGATCTACCTTGGATGGCGGCCAGCAAGCGATTACCGACGTCGATAACGTCAGCGGCACGCTCGCGCATATATTCATCATCCATGGATTCGAAAATACTGCGCAGTTCTATGATGGTTTCATGCAATGCGGATTCAGCGTTTTGCTTCGCATCTGTAATGCGGTTATACACACCATCTTTAATCATAAAATCGTTGGCTAGAGCTAGGTGTCCTTCGAAAATGGCATTGGTAGCAGCAAGAATGGTTAAGTCATCTGAAACAGAGCTAACTGCATTATCAAAACGCAACTGTTCAGCTTCAACACCTGCAGCATCCGCGACTAAATAGTCTGCCACGACAACCTCTTCTGTACCAACGACAAAAGCGGGTGCTAATGCGAGACCGCGTGAAAATGTTTTTTTGACTTTCAATTGTTTCATGTCTTTCGCCTTTCTGCTTTGCTTGCCAATAATATTTGTAATTATGTTTCGTGTTTTGGCTAGCGTTTTGCCAGTATTAATTTTTCTATCGCCTGCGCTACCCCATCATTGGCATTGCTTTCCGTGATATATGTAGCGAGTTGTTTTATTTCGTCGACCGCATTGTCCATGGCTACGGGAAGTCCTGCCCACTTGAACATGGTGATATCGTTGTCGTAGTCTCCAATAACCATCACTTCATCTGGCAAAAGACCAAAATGCTCCGCCAACAAAGCGAGCCCTGTGCCCTTGTCGACCCCGCGTGGAACAATATCCAATAAGCCTGGGTCTGAGCTACTAACATTCAATTGTGTATGTTCTGCCAAGAAGTCTGCGGTTAAATCGTATTTAATATATGCCGTGTCATAGATGAGCAACTTGCGCAAAGCGAGTTCTTCAAATTGTGGAAAGTTCAAACGAACCCATGCTTCATCCACTTGCTCTTGCGGAACGGGTAGTTCAATTAAATTGATGAGGTCCAAGTTCTGTACCGCAGCTATTTCGTTGTACTGTCGAAAGTACTTTACACGGATGCTATTACTTGTGTAGTAGCAAGCTTCATCACAAACCACGATGCAATCCAATTGCTCGTTAAAAGAAAAAGTCAGGGTTTTGTAACAGTCGTCGGTGTCCATACGCACACCACGTAAAATTTCGCCGTGTGGCGAAGCAATTACTGCACCATTACTACTAATCAGCGGGACTTGCAGATTTAGCGTTCTGACATAAGCCTCAAGCATGGTGAAGATACGTCCGGAGCATATCGTTACAGCAACACCTGCTTCATTAGCTTTGGTTATGGCGTTGATGTTGCGCGCAGATATCTCTTTGTCTTCATTAAGCAAGGTGCCGTCTAAATCACAAACGACAAGTTTAATGTGAGCCGCTTTATTGAGAAGCGACTCTGATATTTCTGTCTGTCTAAATGACTCTTGTTCTGCCATTTATTGTTTACTCAAGAACAGCTCGGTATAGCCACTTTCATCCATCTTTTGGATAACTTCTTTATCACTTAAAACGTTGCGTAAGCCAAGAACTTTAACGCCTTGTTTAAGTGCATCTTCATACATGTTCAAAAAGTTTTGAGCGACAAAGACGAGATCATATTGTCTTGCTGAGCTAACGCCTTCGGCTAAAGCACAGTGGTGAATGTCGGATACTTTAATGCCCAATTGTTTCATTGCTTTTTCTACGGCCATTTTCATCATCAGGCTTGACCCTGCTCCATTGGCGCATGCTACGAGTACTTTAATCATGTTTGGGTTCCTTTCGTGTATAACATGAAATCTTGGTTGATTGTTTTGCCATGCCTATATTTTATCAAATATATCTTGGCTTTGTTTGATGTAAACCGTTTGTTTGAGATATTTTACTAACGCTCCGCCTACCCTAAGGTAGGAAGAGCGCATGTAAAGATACATGTGTGTGTTATTTATTAGCAACGGCAGCTTCTTCTGCACGAATGCGTTTGCATTCTTCCCAGTCTTCTGTTTCGAGGAAGTAAGTCTTCTTGTTCATACGGTATTGAATTTGAGGAATTGCGACCAAGATGAGGATAACAGCAGCGAGTCCAATGTAGCTCAAATATTTCATTAGAACTGTGAACACGGGCCAGACCGTCGCCCAGTCAAACATGCCGAGGTAGCCACCGTACTTGGCCATGCCGACAAAGCTGGCGATGAAAGCAGATCCAAAGACTTGAATTAAGCCGGATAGGAAGGGGAAAAGCATGGCAGCTCTCGCACCACCTTTATTATCTGCATAAACACCGATTGTAGCGTTATCAAAAAACACAGGAACGAAGCCGGCAATAACCAAGGTGGGGCTCTTTAAGAGGATAAGCGCACCGATTGCGATGAACTGACCTAAAGCACCAAAGAGGAAGCCGATAGTTACTGCATTGGCAGAACCGAAACCATAAACAACTGCGCAGTCCACGCCAGGAACGGCACCCTTTAAGAGTTTGTGTGAGATACCTTGGAAAGAGTTAGTGAGCTCGGTAACGAAGGTACGAACACCCAATTGTAGGATTGCAAGGTAAACGCCAAAGTTGAAAGCTGTTGTGAGGATGTAGAACAAGAATGTTTGTGACTCTTTCATGAATTCTTTTTCTACTAGATAAGGTTTACCGAGGATGAGTAAGATAACGCCAAAGAAACCTGTCATAAGGATGGCGGTTGCTACCATGTTTTCGTTGAAAATTTTCAAGAAACCAGGCAGTTTGATGTCATCGAGACGTCTATGTTTTTTGCCTCTATTCATTTTACCAGCCAGGCTAGTAAAGAGACCTACGCCAAACATTTGTTGGTGTGCAATGGTGAAACCTGCGCCATCGGTCAGTTCTTGTGATTGACCAACGATAAGGTTTGATCCGACTGCCCAATATAGACCTAAAACCACGCCCATGACCAGTAGGATGGCAGTATCATTTGTTTGCAGTGCGGGAAGTGCGAATAGAATAAGCCAGAAAGCCGTCGCCGCCTGCTGCATCTGTACGTGACCAGTGGTGAAAATCGCTCTCATCTTGGTGTATTTCTTAAGTGCAACTAAAACAATGTTGAATATAAAAGCAATGAGTAAGAGCATCATGACTTGTGAGAAAGTCTTTCCAAATACTTCTTCCATACCTGCTTGGACCGCGTTTTGCCCAAAATATGGGTCAATAACCATGGCATCCAAATTAAACTTGTCTTTTAAACCGACAAGAATTGGTCGGAAGTTACCGACGAGGCCTCCGGAACCTACTTGTAAGATAAGAAAACCCACGACAGCTTTAATAAAGCCCGCGAGTATGTCGTACCATTTCTTTCCCAACAAAGCATATCCAATGACGACAATCAGACCGATAAAATAGGCTGGTTGTGTCAGGAAGTTGTTAACAAAGAAAACCCAAATACTGTTAAGGAAATCCAAAACTTGTTGCATACTTCTCCTCCATATGATTAGCATGACAATCCTGTGTCAAGCGGGTACAGTGCATGACCCGACGCAGGGGCCGATTATTCTACCGGATCCTCGAGCAATGCGTCCAAAGCTACAAATTCTTCCGGGGTGGTCACTTGTTGGAGTTTATTTAGTACATCTTCATTCGTTAGTATGGTGTAGAGGCGTTGCATGTTATTCACGTGTGCATCAGGGTCAATTGAGGCGAGCGTAAAGAAGACGCTGGCATCTTTGTCGGGATTACCCGGTTCAAACGCTACAGGCTTGGCTAGTTTCATGAAGCCAATCGCGGTGCCGTGCGCTCCTTTTGAATTTTCAGTCGAGTGAGGCATAGCCAGTCCAGGAACGATGACTATGTAGGGTCCATGTTTTTCAACACAGGCGATGATTTCTTCGGCATACGTTTCATCTACTGTTCCGTCGGCTTCGAGCGGTTTACAGCAAAGTCTGATAGCTTCCTGCCAATCTGCTGCCTCATCATAAAAGGCAAAATGCTTACGGTCATAGATTTCTTGAATGAGCATTGAATGAACCTCCTCTTGTTTTGTGCACATTGCTTAAATGCACAGGATTTGAAAATATAACTTCATCCTAATCTGACAACAATCTTGCTGCAACTGATGAAATCACTAAAGAATCATCTAATAATTTGTGAGAAATTCGCTATTTTAGTGATTATTCATTCATATAGAACATATAAACGCTTAGTAAAAAGTCTTGCAGACTATTCTAGCGTTTTATATGCATGTTATGATCGCTTTAAAACACAATTCGTTCATATAATACGCATGAAAAGTTCAAGTGTTCTAAAATATACAATTCGTGATTTTTTATATATTCATGTGTTTAATAAACTTAAGCAAACATTCACGCTTGTGTCTGATTCTTTTTATACGAATGATTCGAACGATATTCAGCAGATTATTGTGATTCTTATGAATACATGTTCATATATTATGTTCACTTAAGCAATTTACAAGCATATAAAGCATAATTTATAATGTTTACGAACGATTAAACAGATTAATCGCAACTGCTCATAATTCGGAGAAGCAACAAGGGTGAAAAAATGAAAAATAGTGCTAATTTCGTTGATACTAGACGCCGTAAAATAATTAAACTGTTCGAAGCTTACGGAAGAGTGAAAGTTTCCTTCTTGGCTGATGAGCTTTCCACATCGCCCTTGACGATACGTCGTGATTTAGATTACCTAGAGAAAAATCGCATTATTGAACGCTTTCACGGCGGCGCAGAGTTGGTTAACCCCGTTTCTACCTCTTTCTCCTCTACCTTAGTCTTGCACAAACACGCCATCGCTAAGGAAGCTGCTAAATGTGTGCAAGATCGCGACACCATTTTTATGAACACCTCTTCTACGGCTTTGTTGGTACTCAAATATATCACTGCTGAAAACGTTACGGTTATTACCAATAACGCTAAGGCTATTCATGCAGAGCGCAACGAGTCAACCTTGATTGTATTGACTGGTGGCGAACTTAGAGAGCCCAAGGAATCGATGGTGGGTCATTTTGCCATGCAAAACCTTAATCGCGTCTCTGCCGCCAAAGTTTTTCTCGGCTGCAATGGTCTTTCCCTAGAGCAAGGTATAGCAACTTCCGTTCTGCAAGAAGCGTCCATCAACGAGATGATGTTGAAACGCGCGCATCAGCGGATTATCTTGGCCGACCATTCTAAAATTGGGGTGACGGAAAGTTTCACTTCTGGCCAAATGCAAGAAGGCGATACACTAATCACAGACAGCGATTCCCCGAAAAATATACTTGAGCGCTTCAAACGCATGGGGGTCAACGTGGTGGTTGTATCTCCAGTGCGCAGCTTGGCTTAGAAATTTCACTTAAATTTTGATAAATTACGCACTACGAACAGCAGACAATTTCCAGACCATATCCCAATTCGCGTTTAATGGCGTTTGGCAATAACGGCACACTTTCGCTCCAACATGTTCAACAGGAGCACCACAGCTTGGGCAACGCATGCCAATTGTGACCACTTCTGCGTTTGTTCCCTCTTGTTTAAGCTCATAGGTGTAAACTACATCCACGCGCTCGGTTAAGCCACTGTTTTGCCCATCATCATAATAAAATCCAGCCTGCCAAATAATATGGCGGCGATTTTCTTCCTTATTGTAATCCTTTATTACTACCTTATAGACAGACTGTCCATCAAACTGCCCAGGCTTTAACTTCAACGCAGCAAATCCCGCCCACCACGCACTGTAACGACGAAGATTTTCTGGCAAATCCTCTCTCTGGCGCAGCTTATCACTAAAAAAATCATTCAAGTCGCTTGTCACCTCGGACCGCATGGATTCAATATTCAGCTCGGGGAAATCTTTGGCGATTTGAGGAAGAACCACATGTTCCATGCTTTGGAGGGAACGCGGCATGCTTGGTCTTGTGCTTTCTAATGCGCGGCGCATTTGAGCAATGGACGTTGCGTTTGGCAAAAGTCCAGTCAACGCGCGCACCCTATTTCTTATTCGTCTCGCAATATATGTAAGTATCGCTACGATAATAAGCACAACTATGATTGGCAAAAGTAAGCCGAGTATACGCGAAACTGAAGATGCAAGCACTACATTTAATTTCATAGGTAGTTGACCTCCCTCTTGCTTTCCATTATATACGCTGTTTTATTAGTAAGTCCCAGCTTTAATAAAACATCAACGTGTTTGCCACAACTAAGTTTTCTTGCTTTTTCTTGACATGACCTTAGGGCATGTGACAAAGTTTGAAAAGGAAAATTTTTGGAGGGCGTTTTATGAAGGATCCAACGGCTATTTACAGTGTCAAAGAATTGCCACTGGCTAAGACTTTGCTGCTCGGTTTGCAGCACACATTCGCAATGTTCGGTGCCACCGTTTTGGTACCACTGCTGACCGGCTTAAGTATTCAGATGACTCTTTTAATGGCAGGCTTAGGGACTTTGCTTTTTCATGCAATCACCAAAGGTAAGGTACCGGCATTCCTCGGTTCATCTTTTGCATTCTTAGGCGGTTACGCTGCGGTTGCACCGCTAGTTGATGGCAAAGCAGATCCGGAAAAACTTGCCTACGCAGGTGGCGGTGTTGTTATTGTAGGGCTAGTTTACCTGGTCTTGGCTGCATTTATCAGGCTATACGGCGTAAAGAAAGTCATGCGCTTCTTTCCACCTGTCGTTACCGGCCCAATCATTATTTCCATCGGTTTAATACTCGCACCTACCGCAATTGCCAATGCACAAAACGATTGGCTGCTCGCCATAGCAGCGGCGGCAATTATTATCATCTGCAACATTTGGGGCAAAGGCATGATCAAAATCATCCCCATTGTTCTGGGTGTCGTACTTTCCTACCTACTTGCTTTGATCTTAGGAAGAGTTAATTTTGACGCGGTAGCGAATGCTCAGATTATTGGGCTGCCGCCAATTAATTTTGCCAAATTTAATTTGAGCGCAATCATCACCATCGTGCCCATTTCACTTGCAACCATGATGGAACATATCGGTGATATTTCTGCCATTAGTGCAACGACCGGAATTAATTACATTTCTAATCCCGGACTTAGCAAAACACTGCTGGGTGACGGTCTCGCAACAAGTATGTCCGCAATATTTGGCGGTCCTGCCAATACCACCTATGGCGAAAATACTGGCGTACTAGCCTTGACTCGCATTTACGATCCGCGTGTTATGCAGATTGCGGCGGTTTTTGCTGTCGTTCTGTCATTCGTTCCCGTTTTGAGCGAAGGAATCCGTACGATTCCCGTTGCCATAATCGGCGGCGTATCCATGATTCTTTATGGAATGATTTCTGCCATTGGGGTGCGCAATGTCGTGGAGAATCAAGTGGACTTTACAAAGAGCCGGAACCTTATAATCGCTGCTGCAATTTTGGTATCCGCTTTGGGCTTCAATGGAATCGGTGGACTAAATTTTGATATCGCCGATGTCAGCATCAATCTTTCTGGTTTGTCGATCGCGGCTATTTTAGGAATTTTATTAAACGCTATTTTACCTGGGAAAGACTATGAATTCACAGAAGAAGAACCGACACCAACAGGTGTACAATTCGATGCCGGTCAGGCACGAAGTACATCAAAAGAAGGGAAAGTAAAAGGATGAGAAGAAAAAAGATTATTGGAAGTATTTCAGCTATTTTGGTTCTATTGCTCGGGCTTAGCGCTTGCTCACCCGCGGCAACCACGGTTGAGAGTCAAGCAACTGTAACGGAAGCTCAAACTGAAGAAACAAAGGCAGCCAGCGAAAGTACTAGCGAGACAAGCAGCGATGCAAGTTCGAGCGCAACTGTAGATACTGATGATGCAGAATTCGGCGCAGATGTAATTGTCATCGGTGCAGGTGGTGCAGGTCTAAGTGCGGCTATTGAAGCTGCTGACGCTGGAGCCTCAGTTATCGTCATAGAAAAAATGCCTAATATTGGTGGGAACACCTTACGCTCTGAAGGTGGCCTCAATGCTGCAGAGTCAAAGCCACAAGAAGCTGCAGGTATCGAAGATAGTGTCGCTACGATGGTCGAAGATACCTTAAAAGGCGGAAAAAACATCAACAACCCTGAACTCGTTCAATTTCTTGCTGAACAAAGTAATGATGCCATCGACTGGCTAACTGGCTTAGGCATGGATGTAACGGAAGTAGTACAAGGAGCTGGTGCCACTAACAAACGTATGCATCGTTCGCAGGGTGGAGCCAAAGTAGGAAGCGTTCTGATCCCAGTCTTAGAAAAGAACATTGAAGAACGTGATATTACCGTCCTACTCAATACCAAAGCAACAAAACTAATTATCGAGGACAAGCAAGTTGTTGGGCTTGAAGGAGTCGATAAGGATGGCGAAACTCTGTGATTCAAAGCTAATGCGATTGTTATTGCAACCGGTGGCTTCGGAGCCAACGAAGACTTGTTTACTAAATACCGTTCAGATTTAGCTGGCTTCAAAACAACCAACCATCCTGGAGCAAGCGGAGACGGAGTTGTAATGGCTGAAGAAGTTGGTGCAGACTTAGTTGACATGGAACAAATTCAAACAAACCCAACTGTCGAAGTCACCTCAACTACCGTTATTTCAGAGTCCGTCCGTGGCAATGGCGCAATTCTTGTCAATCAAGAAGGTAATCGATTCATCTCCGAAATGGAAACAAGAGATGTGCTTTCATCTGCAATTCTCAAGGAGACAGATAAAGTTGCTTATCTGATTTTTGATGAGGGTGTTTTCTCGTCGATGAAGGTTTTACAAGAAAACTTCGATATGGGCATTATCACGAGAGCAGACAGCATTGAAGAATTGGCTGAAGCAAATAAAATTGATCCTAGCAATTTAGAAGCCACCATTGCAAAGTGGAATGAAATTGTAGAAAGTAAAAATGACACCGAGTTTAATCGCAGTACCGGTCTCGATAACAATATGACAAAGGCACCCTATTACTCGATTAAAGTCTCCCCTGCTGTTCACTACACCATGGGCGGCATTCGTATCAATACCAATACAGAAGTTCTAGACACTGAAGGTCAAGCTATAGCTGGTCTTTTTGCAGCAGGCGAAGTTACAGGTGGCGTACATGGTGGAAACAGATTAGGTGGAAACGCCGTAGCTGACATCATCGTGTTCGGCAGACAAGCAGGAATTTCCTCTGCTGCTTTCGCCTCTACGCTTGATGCTATTACTAAGAACGCACCTGTTCAAATTGAAGAAGTCGCCACACCACAAACACAAGGTGATTTCGTCGATGGTGTTTACCAGGGCACAGGCAAAGGAAATTACGGTTCAATCGAAGTCGAAGTTGAAGTCAAAGATAAAAATATCGTTCGCGTTACTGTCCTTTCTCACGAAGAGACCGAAGCACTCTTTAAACCAGTCGAAACAGAGCTTGTAAACAAGATTATTAAGACGCAAACATTGGATGTCGATGCAATATCGGGAGCTACAAAAGCATCAGATGGAATTATTGAAGCCATCCGTGATGCTTTGAAGTAGAGAAATTACATAGTCTTACCCATCAAAAAGCCCAGCGTTTGACTACGCTGGGCTTTTCCAATTCCATCGATTCAAAGATTAATAATAGCGACTCATTGAATTGAACATATTGATGCCGGCAACTGCGATAATGATGCTTAGAATAATCACAAGCGCAATACTGATGGCGGCAAAAATTAATGAAGCTTGGGCCCATGTCTTTTTGCTTCTTTTAGTGTCGGAGCTAAATGCCCAGACAAACATCAATACGATATTGGCTACTGGAATGAGCATCAACAGATAAGTCACAATCCAATTACCAACAGTCATGTGCTCATTGTTCCCTTGAGGAGTACTGTAGTTTTGTTGATAGTTGGGGCTTTGGTACTGGTAGTTGCCTTGTGGATATTGTTGCCCTTGTTGATAGCCTTGCTGATCTACTGGGTTTTGAGGCTGTCCACTCTGATAATTAAATTGATCTGACATTGATTTGTCCTCACTTCTTTAGCATTTTTCCTAATTAAGCCATGTTCGGTTTGAGATGAACATAACTACCTTACTTTCTACCTTTTACACTCATTTTTGTCAACCGCTCGTTTTTAGTGGAGAATTTTTGCACAGGCCGCTGATGTACGAGGTCTAAAGTGGTCAATATTTGCGGTAAATCCAGATTCCACTCAGGTTACCCTGGATTTACTAGAGATTTTGACCACACAACGGCATTTCAGAGGTTAAAGTGGTCAATATTTGCGGTAAATCCAGATTCCACTCAGGTTACCCTGGATTTACTAGAGATTTTGACCACACAACGGCATTTCAGAGGTTAAAGTGGTCAATATTTGCGGTAAATCCGGATCGCTCCCAGATTTCCCTGGATCTGCTAGAGATTTTGACCACCCGGCGGCATTCCAGAGACCAGCCTACCCTACCCGACTCCGTTTTGGGGCAGTTCCGCACGCTCGTTTCTCGCACATCTAGCAAGAATTTCCTCTTTAACTAACATTTCTTTAACTTTCATGAGGCGTGTGAGATTGCTGCGCTCGTTTTCGTCCATTTTCATACTAATGTCTTTGATGCTCTCCTCAAGTTCGGGAATCATGACATGTTCCAAGGAATTCACACGGCGCCTTGTTTTTTCAATTTCATCCGCTAATAACTGTACGGTTTTTTCTTTTTCCGCCAGACGCAAGAGCACAGGAAAGGCTTCACGCAAGGCTTTGACGGCGACGTCCATTTCTCCAGTGGTTGAAGCAAGTCCATAGGGTAATTCTGCTGAGCTCACTTCAGCGTAAATATAGTCGGGTATGGCAAAATGCGGCACTTCAACCGCCATGATGTTTTCTTGGCTGACTTCAATAGACAACTGGCCGTGGCTGCTTTGCAGAGCCTGGCCTAAAACTTCTGGCTGCATAACGGCAGATGCGATAGCCATGTCGTCAGCAGCTTTTACTAAAAGCTGATCCGCTTCGACACGTAAATCACGAGTTTCATAAACTAAAGCTAAAAAATGCTTCATCAAACCGTCGCGTTTATCTTTCAGCATGCGGTGGCCGCGCCTTGCCGTGGCAAGTTCACGTTTAAGGCGCATGAGCTCCATGCGGTTTGGACTGACATGACGTTTAGCCATTCAACTGCTCCCTTTGCTTATTTTTCAGCTTTGTCGCTTTTCTTGTAGTATTTATCCAGCCACTGATCGCGGATACGTTTGAGTTCGGCTCTAGGCAGAATTCTTAAAAGATCCCAACCGATGTCGAGTGTTTCTTCGATGCTGCGGTCGGTTTGGTAGCCTTGTGAAACGTAGCGTGTTTCGAATTCTGTCGAGAATTTCGCGTACATTTTGTCGATATCCGAAAGTGCGGATTCACCGAGGATGATGGCCAATTCGCGGGCGTCTTTACCACGTGAGTAGGCGGCGAAGAGTTGGTTCATGGTGTCTGCGTGGTCTTCGCGGGTTTTGTTTTTGCCAATACCTTTGTCTTTTAGTCGAGATAAGGATGGCAAAACGTCCACCGGCGGCGCAATATTCTTCTGATGTAAGTCGCGTGACAAAATAATTTGTCCTTCCGTAATATAGCCGGTCAAGTCGGGAATCGGATGTGTTTTATCGTCATCAGGCATGGTTAAAATCGGCATCATAGTGATGCTACCCTTGTAGCCTTTTTTACGGCCCGCGCGTTCATAAATGGTTGCCAGGTCAGTATACAAATAACCCGGATAGCCGCGGCGTCCCGGCACTTCTTTACGGGCTGCCGAAACTTCGCGCAATGCTTCTGCGTAGTAGGTCATATCGGTCAAAATAACCAAGACGTGCATGTCACGTTCGAAGGCCAAGTATTCGGCACAAGTCAGCGCCATACGTGGCGTCGCAATGCGCTCAATGGCTGGTTGATCGGCGAGGTTCATAAACAGAACCGTGCGCTCAATGGCTCCGGTGCGACGGAAATCGCTAATGAAAAAGTCTGCTTCTTCAAATGTGATACCCATGGCGGCGAAGACAACGGCGAAGGTTTCGTCTTTGCCTAAAACTTTGGCTTGTCTGGCTATTTGTGCGGCTAACTGCGCATGGGGTAAGCCTGAACCAGAGAATATTGGCAATTTTTGTCCGCGCACGAGTGTGTTCAGGCCATCGATGGCTGAGACACCGGTTTGGATAAATTCGTTGGGATAATCGCGGGCTGCCGGGTTCATCGGGCGACCGTTGACATCCATGCGTTCGGTAGCAATGAGCGGGGGCGCCCCGTCGATTGGCTCGCCCATGCCGTTAAACACGCGGCCCAAAATGTCCGGTGCTACGGCGAGTTCTTGGCCTCTGCCAAGAAAGCGTACGGAACTGTGTTCAATATTGATGCCGATAGCGCTGTCAAAGAGCTGAACTAGGGCATCTTGGCCGTTTATTTCAAGCACACGACAACGACGTAGTTCGCCATTGGGGAGTTCTATTTCACCTAATTCGTCGTATTTTACGTCTTCGACGCCCTTGACTAGCATTAAGGGACCGGCGACTTCTTCTATGGTGCGGTATTGTTTTGCCATAATTATCCTCCTAGTTACGCAAAGCAGCGATCGTCTCGTCCAAGGCTTTGTACAGCTCTGCGAACTTTTCTTCGACCTGGTCTTCTGCCGTATATTTGAACCTTCCGACTTGTTCCATTACTGGTAAATCCGTTAGGCGTTCAAAGCGTACCCCTGCACGCAATGCGGATGCAGCTAAATCGTAGTAGTGCAAAATCAACTGCAACATGCGTTGCTGCTTCACAAGCGGTGTGTAGGTATCGATGTCATCAAATGAGTTTTGGTGTAAAAAGTCTTCGCGCAAAGAACGTGAAGCCTCTAATTTCAAGCGATCTTGCACGGATAAGGTGTCCAGACCAACTAATTTAACAATTTCTTCGAGTGAGGCTTCTTCTTTGAGAAGGGCCATGGCTTGCCCGCGCAATTTTGACCATTCGGGTGAGATATTTTGATTCATCCAGTCCAAAACTTTGTCGAGGTAGAGTGAGTATGAGTTGAGCCAGTTTATTGCCGGGAAGTGGCGCTTATAGGCCAATGCGGAGTCTAGCGACCAGAAGACTTTAACAATACGCAAGGTCGCCTGAACGACTGGGTCAGACATGTCACCACCTGGAGGTGAAACAGCACCGATGGCTGTTAGGATACCTTCGCGTTTATCTTGGCCAAGGCAAGTTACCATGCCTGCGCGTTCATAGAAATGTGCGAGACGAGAGCCAAGGTACGCAGGGTAACCTTCTTCACCAGGCATCTCTTCTAGGCGCCCTGACATCTCGCGCAGTGCTTCTGCCCAGCGGGAAGTAGAGTCAGCCATGATAGACACGGAATAGCCCATGTCGCGGTAGTATTCGGCGATGGTGATGCCGGTGTAGATAGAGGCTTCACGTGCCGCAACGGGCATGTCTGAAGTATTAGCAATCAGAATGGTGCGTTCCATCAAGGACTTGCCAGTTTTGGGATCTTGTAGTGCGGGGAACTCACCTAGTACGTCGGTCATTTCGTTGCCGCGTTCGCCGCAACCGATGTAGACAACGATGTCTGATGCGGCCCATTTTGCGAGTTGGTGTTGAATGACCGTTTTGCCACTACCAAAAGGACCGGGAACCGCTGCGGTACCGCCTTTTGTAATGGGGAAGAATGTGTCAATGACACGTTGACCGGTGAGCAAGGGCTCTTGAGGTGCTTGTTTACCTGCATGCGGTCTGGCTACACGAACAGGCCAGCGTTGCAGCATCGCAACAGCAACAACTTCGCCATCTGCGGTTTCGATTTCGGCTATGGTGTCGATAATGGTATGTTCAGATTCGGAAACGATAGATTTTAGTTTACCTTTCCCTTTAAAGCTTGGAGGTACCATGATTTTGTGCGAAATGAGTGAGGTTTCTTGAACCGTGCCTAGAATATCGCCGGCAGTGACGCTTGCGCCAACTGAGAGGGTCGGAGTGAAGGTCCATTTTTTGTCATGGTCCAGGCTGGTGACTTCAACGCCGCGTGGGATATTTGTGCCATGTTCAGCGTAGAGCACTTCCAAAGGGCGTTCTATACCGTCAAAGATATTGCCCATCAAACCGGGAGCCAACTCTACCGATAAGGGGTAACCCGCCGATACAACAGGTTCGCCAGGTCCAAGCCCTGCGGTCTCCTCGTAAACTTGAATAGATGCCCGATCGCCGTGCACTTCAATTACTTCGCCGATTAAGCGTTGGTCTGATACGCGAACCACGTCGAACATCTGCACATCACGCATGCCTTCTGCCACAACCAACGGTCCCGAAACCTTGAGTATTTTACCTTCGCTAAGTGTTTTCATCATTCGTTCCTCAACTGCTCTCTTTAACTATAGTCAATCGCTTTTAGCGACTTCTAAATTGTTTATTGCTCACGCTTCCTCATCGAAGCTTTTATCCCAATCGCCCAAAATATTAAAGCCGATTGCTTTTCTGACAGCGTCTTTGATGACCATTTTGCCAAGACCTTGAAAATCACCGGCTTGAGGGATAGTGACAATGGCCGGCAAAGGCTTAAAACGCACACTTTCAATTACTTCCGCAGCGTCATCTGCGACTTGTTCGGTAATATAGATAACCGCATAAGCTTCACTTTGAATCAGGTATTCCAAGACTTGTCTGGTTTCTTCTTGGTTGTGTATGGCAAAAGTCTCCATCGACATCCCACGAAAACCAATAATACTACCTAAGTCACCGACCACAGCAACACGTCTTTTATCAATCATGTGCGGCCCCTCCTGTAGGTATCTCGCATTAAGGACAAGCTGCGTTTTTCTTCATTGCGATTGGTTTTTCCCGCTAGAATGATGCGTAAATTTTGTGCTTCCAGACGTCTGGCGAGCCAAAATCCTGCGACTTGGGGAACGCCATTCCCAGCGGCTAGACCAAAACGGGCAAATGCCAGTCTAGTTTCCGCAATGCGCTGTCCGAATGCATATATATTTTTGCCTTTAACATAGTCATCTAGAAGCGGCAAAAGCGCATCGGCAGCCGTATCTTGATAGGCGTCTTTTAGTCCTTTTACGCCTTTTAGCAAGGCTTTTTCAGCTTCTTGCCACTGCACTTGCCCGCCTTCAACAAACGCGTCTTGGAAGGTGTTCACCGTGCCATGCATACGTAGCAAACGTGCCGCAGTTTGTAGATTGAAATTATCCGCCAACATTTCGCGGTACATGCTTAAATATTTCGCTGTATTCGATTTCCCCGCGGACTCAATCAGTTTTCCAAGTTGTGCAAACCAGGCTTGGTCAATGCGCATGTCCATCGCGGCTGGTCGATAGTCTGTGGGCCAATGTTTCATGTCCTCTTTGGCGATGCTTAACAAGCTGTCATTGGATCTTGACGTTTCAGGTCCCCCGGCTAAGTCCTTGCGCAGGCCTTCCCAGAGCGCTTGCGGTTCTGTCATTCCTTCAAAAAACACTAAATCTGCTACTATTTTTGGCAAAACCAAGTTCCCACTATCGGCTTTCTCCGTCTCTGACAACTGGCTCAATTCGCGTCCCTTATTGCTTGCTTCCTTTAAGTACTTCAGCATAACTTTCAGGTTATGCATGTCGCTTTGCAGCAGTAAACCTTCGGCTAAAGTTCCACCCTTATCTAGTTCCTTAAGCAAGGCATCATTTTCCGCTGCGCCCAAACTAATGCGCTCGCCCGGAGTCTCAGCCGGGGGATATGAAGCATCAGAAAGCGCCGCATCAAAATGGTCTAAGCTATAGTCGGGTCTAGCCATTTCTGTCAACTTAGCATAAGAAAGTAAACGTTCTTCCAAGACTTTTACTCGGCCTGTGGCAAAAGCAAAGTCTGGATCGATGCGCATCTCATCCATTTGTTTAGCGTATCTTTTAAATGCAGCGTTCGTTTGATTCAAGCCTGCTCTCCTTTTTTAAACAAAATATCGGCAGCTATTTCGATGTATTCATCGCGTCTAGTTCTCAACGTACTTTCATAACTAAGATCTTCCCAGACTCTGTCAGTCTTAAAGATTAAGCCACCCGTTATTTTAGCGTCTGTTTCCACTGCCAAATCTAAAGAGGCGGACTGTAAAACTTCTTTCACTAGTGCGAGGTCGGCTTCGGCACAAACGACGGTTGTTTCAGGGCTTGCGCTGCTTTTCAACAACTTTTCGTAATAGGCCTTCTTTCTGGCGTCAGGTAAGGCAACTAGTTCCTTAAGCGTCTCACGCAAAACCTCATCAAGCAATTCTTGACGTGCATTAAGGTCAGTTCGGCGCGATTCAAGCGTATTTAAGGCAGCGTCGCGACGTTGGTTAGCTTCTTCAAGCGCCTCCTGCTCTTTCGCAGCACGCTCTTTGAGCAACCAAATCTCATCCGCATTCTGCTTGCCGATGACCGCAACCGCAGCTGTCGCAGAGGCAAGTATCGCCTCGGCTTCACCTCGTGCGGACTCAAGCAGTGTCTCTTTTAATTTATCAAAGCCATCCATGCCTTATCTCCTCAAATCTTGCTTGAACTTATTTCACGTTAAGAATCGACAAGACTGAAGCAAGTAAGGCCAAAATTGCGTATGTTTCAACCATCGCAGCCAAAATCAAAGGCTTGGATTGTTCGTCAGGTTTCTTAGCTACCATGAGAGCACCGTCTGCAGCTACATTGCCTTGGTGAATAGCCGAGAAGTAACCAACAACCATCATGGGTAGACAGGCAGCAAAATAAAGTGCACCTTGTGTGATGGTTAAATTCGCAGCTGTGCCATCCATAAAGCCTGCATTCAACATGACAAAGAACCACACCAAGAGGCCATAGATGCCTTGTGTGCCAGGTAAAGCTTGTAGAATCAAGAGCTTACCGAATAGTTCTGGTTTTTCTGCCAAGATTCCTGATACAACGGAGCCCACGTGGCCAACCGCTTTAGCTGAGCCCATGCCTGCCAATACAGCTGCCAGCACAGCGCCCATCAGTGCGATGTTTGAGCCTGTAATTATCTGATTAATCAATTCCATTTTGTTCCTCCTAAAAGTACGTTTTTAGTAACATTTTCATATATCTATCGTTTTTGCCAAAACTATTGGGTTCCAACGATTAGAGATCAAGTAATAATTTTTGTATATTTCGTCTTCAAAGCCAAGGGCTGAAAAGGTGCGCCGCCACCTTCGTAAAACTTGCCAAAATATTCAACATATTGCAAACGCGTAGTGTGTACGTAAGCGGATAAACCTGAGAGAGCAAGGTTTAAAGCATGTCCAAAGACCAAAATAACAATCATAAAAACAATTCCAACAAGCGACCTTCCCATGAGGGACGAGAGCATGTTGACGACCAGGGCGATGACTGAGGTAGCAAGCGTTAGTGCAAGAATGCGGGTGTAGGACAGCAAATCGCCGAGGTAACTGGCAATGCCGTAAAGCGTGCCGAGTCCGGAGAACACACGCTTGATGGGGTTGCGGACTCCTTTTGCCGAGAAAAACACAATCATGATTGCGCCGACAATCGCCATATATTGTCCAACACTATAGTTCAAGCCAAAGAGCGTTAGACCAACGATAATCAAGAACCACGGGATGGTTTCGACAATGGCTTCGTAAGGCTTCCCTAAGCGCCAAAGGTTGTAGAATTTTACGCCGAGGCCAGCAAAAAGATGTACGGCACCAAACACGATACTCGCCAACATCAAGGTAACCGGATCTTTGACCGGATCGAACCACAACATGGGGAAATTAATCGCCCCGCCGGAAACTTCTGTGAGCATGTTTCCGAAAAATGAGCCAAAGAGCACGCCGAAGATAATCGCAGCGACACTGCCTTGCATAAACATTAAGCACATGCGGCGCATGTTGCCTTCGACTTTTACCTTGTACACCAGAACGGCGCTGAGGATGAGGAGGAGCAGACCATAGCCCGCGTCGCTCAACATGATGCCAAAAAAGAAGGCATAGAAAGGTGCCATAACGGGGGTTGGGTCGACGTCTTGTGACACAGAGGGCAGACTAAACATTTCCACCACTGCTTCGTAGGGGCGCACCATGCGATTGTTTTTTAGTAGAATCGGATGGTCCTCGTCTTTTGGTACAGGCAAAATATCAATAGCAACCGCGTATTCTTCTTCGAGCGCAGCTTTCAACTCATGCGACATGTCGTGTGGCACGTAACCTTGCAAAACAAAAAGGCGCCCCGTATTGAGCAAACGCTGCATCGCTTCCAACTTCGCATCAGCATTCAAATAGTAGTCATAAAGTAGTTCAAAGTCTGCTTTGTTTTTACTTAGCCTTTTCGCTTCTTCTTCAAGTCTTTTTTCTTCAATCTCTAATTCGGCCAAGGTTGTGCGCCATTGTTTGACCGCTTTGCCATAATTCTGTCCTAGCTCTACCGGGAGTTTGGGGAGTGCGGCAAATTCGAAACTTCTAAGCGTTTTCTCTGCCTCTGCTGCATCTTGCTCACGAACAGCCACCAGTAGCGCCGATTGTTCACCTACAGTCGCTAACGTCTCGATGGCGTAGTTGCCTTCGAGTTTGTCTGCAAGTTCTGCTTTGAGTTTTTCTACGTTTTCATTGCGATTGGAAACAGATCCAGAAAAGGTATGCATGAGGTTTAGTTTTTTCTCTGCATCGCCTTCTGGCAAAACCACCTTCTCCCACGCCTGTATCTGCTGCACTTGACTCACTAAAGTCGCGCGTTTATTTAACAGTTT